>CAZPPD010000710.1:0-3640 GCA_964588185.1 uncultured Alcaligenaceae bacterium
CTTGTTGACAATGAAAATTTGGTTGGCGTGAGCGTCGGCTCGTTTGCCAAGGTGCACGTAGTAAAATTGCGCCGGATCTTTGAAGTTGAAAAACAAACAAACATCGCGGTGGCCGTAATCTTTGATGGTACTTTTTACCTTGGCGTCCAATACGAAGGAGCTGACCACATAGTTTGTCCGCAAGGCAATATTGTAAGGACTGCGGTGAGGAGGATTGTATTTACTTCGCCTTTTGAATTGATGGTAAACGTGCCCCTTGCCTATCTTTTCCACTTTCCAAGCTGATTTATCCGTTGGGTGCCAACCTTTTGCCCCGTCTTCAAAATCTTCTTTAAACAGGAGAGGCAATTTTTCCCGAAACTTCTCATCGGCAAGACCGGTGTGCACAAGAAAGCCGGAGAAGACTACTATCGCCAACGCCCAATTTTGCATGGAGACCTCCCAGTTGGTTTTTCAATTGTTAGAGTTTCAATGTTTCTAACAATACCCATTTCTTTGGGATCTTGAAGTGAATTCTTTAATTTCAACTGATTGGAAAGTTTCCGCATCAAACCGCGCGTTGGAGAATTTGCGAGATGTAATTCCGAATGGCTTCTTGGTCAATTTCCATGGCCATATCCACATTGGGACGTGTTTTACTGCCCAACCGGTTATCAATGACCGACATTCCGCGAGTAAGTTCCCCTTGCGTTTCGACGTCAACCAGCATGGCTTTGGTAGTCGTAGCCTGAGGAATGGCCAAAGCGGCAATCCCCAGAACATCCTTTAAATGAAACCCTTCGATGCCATACAAATTGGAAGTCGAGCCGATTCCATAGGGCACTATTTTCTTCAGAAAACGGCAGGTTCGCGATTCGGGGTTGGGAAGGTTCAACAGGTCACTTGGAGAGAACAAGACCTGCCGCATAACATCTAATGGCACCATGGTGATCGGTGCTTCACAGCGAAGAACATGGCGGGCTGCCAGAGGATCACAAGCAAAGTGAAATTCACTGACCGGGCCGGCATTTCCGGGTTCATTTACTGATCCACCCACGAAGATGATCTGTTTCACCAACCCCGGCAATTCGGGGTCTCTTTCCAAGGCTGCGGAAAGCACGGTGAGGGGCCCTAAACACAAAACCGTTACTTCTTCCGGATCTTGGCGGACCAAATCAGTTAACAACTTGTCACTGGGTTGAATGTTATGGAGCACGGAACAAGCCAAATTCGCCCCGCCCAACCCATCGGGTCCATGCAAATGTTTTCCATTGATGTCATATTCGATGGGGAGGGCCTCACCCAATTTCGGCCAACGGGGAGGATCCATTTGCTCGATCAGGACATGGACATTGCGGGTAGCTTGCTTGGAAGGGATATTTCCGGCAGTGGCCAATAATCCCACCACTTCCAAGCTGGGATCGTGGAGGGCCAAGGCGACGGCAAAAGCGGTATCAATTCCCGGATCTGCGATAATGGCTACTTTTTTGGACATGTAAGAAGACCTTTTCAACTATCCTTATTGATCCCTGTTAGGATTCCGACTGAATTGAACTAATTTCTCCAGCACTTCCAAGGCCTGGCCGGAGTCCAGAGCAGCCCGAGCTTTCTCAACTCCTTCGGATGGAGTTTCAACTTGCTCGGCGGCTATAAAGGCGGCAGCAGTATTCGCCAGAACGATATTCATTGCCGGACCTTCTTTCACGGAAAGAACTTGTTTTATGATTGCAGCGCTGGCGGCAGAGTCAACCGCTTGTAAGTCGGATAATGAACAAGAAGGGAGTCCAAAGTCTTGGGCCTTCCAGACAAATGATGAGATGATTTTTCCTTGGACCATGCGAACCTGGGTTGGTGCTGCCAATGTTACTTCGTCCAATCCATCCTCGCCATGAACCAGCAAAGTTTTTTTGGTATCCAGTTGCGCTAACGCCCCGGCCATTAAATCCAAAAGTTCTTTTTTTCCCACACCCAAGAGCTGATAAGGAGCGCCTGCCGGGTTTGCTAGTGGACCGAGGCAATTGAATAGAGTCGGAATGCCCAATTTTTTCCGCACTGGGGCTACATGCCGCATGGAAGGATGAAACCGGGGAGCGAAACAGAAAGCCAGATTGGTTTCCGCCAAACATTTCCTTGCCGATTCGGCATCCCCTTCAATACTAACGCCTAATTGCGATAAAACATCGGCACTCCCGCTTTTGCTGGAAGCGGCACGATTCCCGTGTTTGACAACCGGCACTCCACCCCCCGCTGCTACAATCGCTGTGGCGGTGCTGATGTTAAAGGTATTGCTGCCGTCTCCCCCCGTTCCGCAGGTATCCAAAACCCCTTCCCGTCCCGGGTCCCAGCGAAGCATATGTTGGCGGAGAACCTTGGCGGCAGCGGCGACTTCGCTTGCAGTCTCTCCCTTCATACGCAAAGCGACCAGAAAGGCAGCGCATTCGGCTTGGCTACATTGCCCAGACATCATGTATTGAAGAACCTGGTCCACTTGTTCGGATAACAGTTCCTTCCGAGCGACTAAATCGTGGAGGATTTGTTGGAGCCAAGGATTGGATTCAGGAGGAGTTGGAGGATTCATATTTCCGAGAAATTTTTATGGCAATTAATTCTTGTCAGCTGAAAATATGAAAAAAATGTCTTTTGTCCAAAAATTCCCCTTCCCTGGTGTACGGATTTATAATATACTTTTATTCATAAATGGACAAAGGCTTCCATGTGCAATAAAGGTAAAATTTTTACTCATCCGTGAATCTTAAAGGATTATCCACACCAAGTATTTACTCTTTCGCGGATGCAACTAAAAGGAGTTTACAATGCCGGATTTCTCTCAACTTACACCACGCCAACAAGAAATCTACAATTTTATTCGATCCAAAATTGAAGAACGCGGCTATGGTCCGACCGTTCGCGAAATTGGTGACGACTTTGATATTAAATCTCCAAACGGCGTAATGTGCCACCTGAAAGCGTTGGTAAAAAAGGGCCTCATTACCCGTCAGGAAAAATCCGCCCGAGCTATCCAACTGGTTGATTATCAACCGCCTTCCCCGGGATTGCCGTTGCTGGGAACGGTAGCAGCCGGTTCCCCTCTTCTGGCCGTGGAAAATCCGGAACGGTTGGAATTTAATGACTTATTTGGGATGCCGGACTGCTATGCCTTAAAGGTCAGTGGCCAATCGATGATTGATGATCATATTGAAGATGGGGATTATGTGGTAATCCGAAAGCAAGCCACAGCCAAAAACGGCGAACGGGTAGTGGCGATGGCCAATAACGAAGTGACCTTGAAGAAGTACTACGACCGGGGAGATTTCATTCGTTTGGAACCGGCCAACGGAACGATGAAACCGATTGATGTTCCCAAGTCCGAAGCAGAGATCTTAGGGGTGTTGGTCGGCGTCATTCGCAAGTGCTAAACCAATGATGTGTGATCTTTTTGACCAATCCGCCTTTCCCAACAATGGAAGGCGGGATCGCCCTTTTTTTTTCAGAAATGATCAGGCTGCCAACCTTTTATCCAGGAATTTTAGGATCATGCTCTGATATTCTTTGCCACCCTTCTCGTAAACATCTTCATGGCCGGCCCCATTAATAACGAACAGCTCACTAGTACTTTGGCAGCTTTTGCGAAGCTTCGTTAAATCATCAGGACCGGCAAACG
>CAZPPD010000711.1:0-3635 GCA_964588185.1 uncultured Alcaligenaceae bacterium
GCTTTGGGTTTGATTTAGCAGCAGAAGGAAAACCGAGTTCCTTACCAAGGGGACAAAATGCCACAGCACCGGCCAGTTGTTCCAGGTAAATTCAATAGAATCCGGTTTTTTCCCGGGATGGGCAGCAGATGTAAAGAACATTAATTCACCTGCATCCACCTTGTGCGCGATGATGGCCGGATCTCCGTTGTTATAGCGGAGGGCAACTGTTATACCTTCGGCTTTGTCCGGAGCCTTGGGCTTTTTCTTGTCTTTCTCGGTTTCCTTATCTTTTTCTACTTTGGCTTTGTTTTCTTTCTTCTTGTCCTTTTGAACCAACTGTTCCTTTACTCGGAAATACTTGTAGATCTCCGTCAGATCCATGCGTTCGAATATCTTGTCTTCCTTGAAGGGCTTATACAAAGGAAGACTGGCAGTCTGATGATTTAGAAATTTGACTTCTTCTTTTTCCCACTCCTTCAAATCCGTGATTTCAAACGGCAGCCAGCCATATTGTTTGACCATCACGCGGTTCAATTCTTCCGGAGAGTTATACTCCCCAGGAAAGACCATCAAGCTGTGCCCTTCGCGGACGAATTGATCCAAGGCGATCAAGAACTTGGTGGTTAGATTCTGCCCCGGACGTTTCAAGTCTTCTTCTAAAGACACGTTGGCCAAAATGCACATGGCCTTATCCTTTAATACGCCGGGAACAGCCTGGCTGGGAGTGATGACATCGAGTTGGAATTGATACTTGCGTTTTTCCGTGTCCGGAACGGCCAACAGGGCGTGTTCCAAGTAGAAGGATTCCGAATTGCGCGGATCATCCAAGTCTGTCTTACCGTTGATAACAAGGATGTGAACATATTCCCGGACCAGAATCACCTGGTCCAACCGGTTATCGGCTTCCAGATCATCATGTTCCACACTGGCCGAGATGACATGCGGTCCTGCTGTGTCAAATTTGGCGGTCTGACTGACGGCAATGACCTGCTGCGATTTCAGGAAATCAATCGAGCGTCCTTCTTCCTGAATCTTTACACCATCCACCCACAGGTGAACATTTAACCCTTCCAGGTCTTCTTGGCCGGTGTTCTTGACCAACACGGCAAAACTGACCCGCTCGCCCGGCTGCGGGATGCTTTTCTGTGGCGTTATTCCAATGACCGCGGCGTTTTTCTTTAACTTTTTCCCGCAATGCACCATGTAGATCGTGGCTTCATCATTTGCCTGGCGAAAAGCATCTTTCAAAGGAGACTCCTGCGTTTCCCAGCCGTTTTTCTGCATATCGCTGAACAGGTAAAATTCTTTGTTGGCGACTTGGCGGCGCTTGAGAACGGCGAGGGATTCCTTTATTCCCGGCAAGAAATCCGTCCCCAAGTGATGAACCTGAATCTTGTCGATCTTGGCCTTTGCCAATGCCAGATCACTGGGAATCCGCGGCCCAAGGTATTCGGGGCGGTCCGAACAAGTAACAATCTGCACGGTGGAATAAGGCGGAAGCCGGTCAATGATTTCCTTGGCAGCTATTTTGGCTTTATCCAGGCGAGTGAGATCCTTGACCTGATCTTTTGCTTGTTTCTTCCTTTCCTCCTGCGGAACTTGAATTCCTTCCTTGGTTCCCATGCTCAGCGAATTGTCGAAAAGAAAAACTGCATCGATTGCTTCTCCCCGTCCGGAGGTGTTGAATGCGGAAGAAATTGGCCGGGCAAGTGCCAACGCCAACAACACCAAAATGCATATCCGCGCGAGCAGCAGCAATATTTCCTGGAAGCGGAGACGCCGGCTGGTTTGTTCGATGCTGGTCAACAGAAACTTCATTGCCGCCCAGGGAACGGTGCGATAGCGGCTGCGAAAGAAAAGGTGAATAATGACCGGAACACTCGCGGCCGCGGCTCCCCAGAGCATGTATGGTGCAATAAAGTTCATAGAGGTATTTCCAAATGCTCCAATCGTTCGACCCTAGTAAATCATTGGGGCTACCGGTAGCCGGGTGCTTTTTCCCGAACGGCCCAAGGGATATTTAGACAAAGGCCCGGATCCCTTTTAGCGGCAATAATTCACTACTTTACACACTACGTCTCAATCGTCGAGCAAGATAACTGGTCAAGGTTTGGCTCAGCGGAACGCCGGTATTCACCCGCAGATAGTCACATTGATTGGCATCCGATTTTTGTTGGATTTCATCCAGATACTTTTGCAAAGCTTTCTGGTAGGCGGGACGGATAAGCTGCGGCCGGGTCAACAACTGCATCTTTTCTTCCAGCGCATCGAATTTAACCATGCCGTCAAAGGGAAAATCCAACTCATCCGGATGCAGAATATGGAAGATAGTTACCTCGTGTTTTTGGAACCGCAGGTGCCGGACCCCTTCCATAATGGCGTCCACATCATCAAAGCAATCCGAGATGACAAAAACCAATTTCCGCCGCCCAATTTGCCGGGCCAGGTCATCCAGCAGGGGGCCGATGGTGGTGGTGTCCCGAGGTTCGGTATCAGTCAGAGCCTCCAACACCGTATGCACATGCCCCGGTTGCCCGCTTACCGGTAATCGAGTCCGCCAATTCGCATCAAAAATAGAAACCCCGACACTATCCCGCTGATGGACGATCAAATAGGTTAACGTAGCAGCCAGGAGCTTGCCGTATTCCAATTTGTTGGTCTCGCCTTCCCCATATTCCATGGACCGGCTGGCATCGAGGAGAACATGGCCAATGAAATTGGTTTCCTGTTCATACTGCTTGATACTGTAGCGCTCGGAACGCCCGTAGCTTTTCCAATCGATATGGCGAATGTCATCGCCGGGAACGTATTCCCGGTGCTGCACGAACTCAACCGAGAATCCGCGAAACGGGCTCTTATGATCCCCTACCCGAATGCCCTCCACTATGGAACGGGCTTTGAGGCCCAAGGCTTGGGCGCGAGCGATCGTATCCGATTGCAAATAAGCCGGCATAAGTTCCTCTTAAGATAAACGCAACAGAAAGAGGAAAGTTCCTCCTTCCGAGTTAAGCCCAAATTCAATTACTTGGCACCAGCGGGCACCTGTTGGGGGCTACTTTGGGAGGCATTTTTGGGGACGGCACTCAGCAGGCGAACAATGATGTCGTCCACAGAGACACCTTCGCTCTGAGCGGTAAAGTTGGGGATTAGGCGGTGACGGAGGATTGGGGGAGCAACCGCAGCCACATCATCGGCCGAAACATGATGCTGGCCCTTAAGGACGGCGTGTGCCTTGGCGGCCAAAATCAAGTTCATACTGGCACGAGGACCTGCCCCCCAGGTCAACCATTTATTCACAAACTCCGGAGCTTCGGGAGTTCCCGGACGCGAGATCCGGGTCAGCCGTTTGGCATAGTTGAAAATATGATCGGCAACCGGAACCCGGCGGACAATATGTTGCAGTTGCAGAATATCTTCGCCATGCAACACTTTGCTCACCGTGCCTTGCACATCAGAAGTCCCGATCCGCATGATTTGGTCTTCTTCATCCGAAGTTGGATAATCCACTTTAATAAGGAACAAGAATCGGTCCAACTGGGCTTCCGGCAGCGGATAGGTACCTTCTTGTTCGATTGGGTTTTGGGTTGCCAGCACAAAAAACGGATCTTTCATTGGATAATCCGTCCCACCAATCGAAGCCTTTCGCTCCTGCA
>CAZPPD010000712.1:0-3627 GCA_964588185.1 uncultured Alcaligenaceae bacterium
CATGCGAATGGCTTCGTCGTATTTTGCTTGTCCCTCCTAGAGACCTGCCTGAGTGATCAGGGTTTTGATTTTCTTGGTCTCCTCACTCTTGGCTTCTTTGATCATCTTTTCCAGCCGTCCGATAAATCCCGCCAGCTTGGTCCTAAGATCTTTCAGTTCCTGAAGCCGTTGCTTTCCTTCGGAGAATTCCAGATCAATCTTTTTTTCCCGGGCCGCAGTTTGGAGTTGCATCTTTTCCAGGGCTAAATTCCGCAACTCGCCCGAAAGATTTTTCAGGCCCCGTTTAGCATGACCAAGGGCAGCCTCTGGTGATTCAGCCAATTTTTGGTTGAGTAACGCCACTCGGTCCCCAGCGATACTCAAGTCGTCATACATGCGGCGGAGCCAGCGATCGTAACGTAGCTGGATTTGGCTTTGGGATAATACGTCGGGGTTTACATGAATGCGGCTGGTGTAAGTCCGGCCGGGAATAATCGGGACGGCAAATTGGGCTACCGGACGGGACCCGCTAAGCACCCTGACATAAGCGATTTTGTCGAAGATTTTAGAACTGCGAACAATACCGTCGGAATTTAAAGCCACTTGGGCTACCGGCTGGTTAAAGCCTTCCTGCCCCGCGTGAACTTGCAAGCCATCGACCGAAGAATTTTCGGCCCCAATCAGCTGAAGCGACAGGGGACCTTGGCCGGTCGGCAACAGAAGGCATCGATAGCCGACGACTCCGGGAAGATCATTAAGTTGATCTTCTTCATACCGATAAACGAATCGGCAATGACAATAGCCCTGAGGAAACACCGCATTAACAATCAAGTAAGCCCATTCCAGCTGCTGGGAATGATATTTTGGGCCTTGGCGATGAATCCGGCATACCGCAAACACATCTCCCGGTTCGATCCATTGGTCCAAGGAGTTCTTAAGACTGCCGCCGCGAAGGTTGACTTTTACTGTGGGGCCATTGACTTGTGTGACGGTACCGGAGATGCCGAACTCCCGATCAATGAGGTCGGCAATCCGGCGAACAATCTGGCTGCGGTCTTTCGTAGCTGCCCGGCGAACCATCGGCGATGCCAAACCGGTCCAACCATCATGTTGCCTTGTGCGGATTTGATATTCGCCGTCCTGAAAATCAATCAGAACATATTGCGTTTTGATTTTCGTTAGCCGGTCGAAGCCATCAAGAACCGATTGCAGTCCGTTTTCCTTGATTTTCGTGATCAAGGGATTGGTTCGGACCACTTTTACCTCTGCAAGCTTACCAAAATTGGTTCGGAGCAAATCCGCCAAGTGCTGTTGCACTTGATTCTGAAATACCGGCGTCAAAATTCGATGTTTGGAAAAGTGGAGAACCACATTCAGGGGGTAGGGCTTATTCACCTCCGGGTCGAGTTGGGCAGAAGCAGAGTTACTGAACAAACAAAGCAGAAAAATTATGCAGAGAAAGGAAAAACGGTGACGCATTGGTCAGTCTCGCAGTAAATCCAGATCCTGGAAGAATTGGGGATAGGTTTTGGTTACACAAACGGGATCTTTGATCACGACGCCGGGAACTCTAAGTCCCACTAAAGCAAAACTCATGGCCATCCGATGGTCATTGTAAGTTTCGATTTCCGCTCCATGCAAGGCCTGTGGGTGTATGGTCAGACTATCCGCTCTTTCCTCGACCTCCGCCCCCACCCGGCGAAGTTCGGTTGCCAGAGCTGCTAACCGGTCGGTTTCCTTGTGACGGATATGGGCGACATTGCGGATGGTGGTCGGACCATCTGCAAAACAGGCGATTGCCGCAAGTGTCATGACGGTGTCACTGATATCATTCATATCGATATCGATTCCCTGCAAGGAACCGCCTCGAATAGTCATTCCGGCGGAATCTTTTTCCAGGGAGCACCCCATCTCCTCCAGCACATGCAAGAATCGCATGTCTCCTTGTAAGCTGTCTTCGGTTAGCCCGAGAATTTTCACCTTCCCGCCACATAAAGCCGCTGCTCCGGCGAAATAGCTGGCGGCGGACGCATCCGGTTCAATTGGAAAGTCACGGGCACTGTATTGTTGATTTCCCGGGATAGTGAACTCCTGGAAATTGTCGAGGACAACTTTCGCTCCAAATTGCCGCATCATCTCCAGGGTCATGGTTACATAGGGCTGAGATACTAGTGTTCCTTCCACTAGAATTTTTACGTCGGAGCCAGCCAAGGGTGCGACCATCAACAAGCCGCTGAGATACTGGCTACTAATATCGCCCCGGATTTTAACTTGGCCACCTCGCAACCCATTGGTTTGGACCACCACCGGTGGGCAGCCGTTATCGTGGCGACTGGCAGCATCCACCCCAAGTTGTTGCAATGCTGCCAAGAGGTCCCGGATAGGTCGCTCCCGCATTCTTGGAATGCCGTCTAAATGATATGTTCCCCGTCCGAGTGAAACCAAAGCGGTCAGGAAACGCATACTGGTCCCGGAGTTGGCCACAAACAATTCGGCATCCGAATTGGGAATAAGCCTTGTTCTGTCCGGATGGGAATCGACCTCAACAATGGAATCATTCCAATTACCGACCACCTAGAATCCCAGGCGCTGCAAACCATCGACCATCACTTCAGTATCCTCGCTGCGAAGTGCCCCAGAGAGAACGGTGGACATTTGGTCGATGGGACTGGCAAGAGAGGCGATTATCAACGCCCGGTTGGTAATGCTTTTCGAACCGGGAACTTGAACTTCGCAATCCACAGGTCGCGAGAGGGGAGCAACGGCAATGGTTTTCGGAAAGGAATCGGCTTGGCTTTCAGTCATAGGAGACTCGCATTAAATACAATCCTTGGGCCGCGGCGGTAGGACCGGCTTGGGTGCGGTCTTTGGCTTCCAGGATCTCACCCACCTGTTCCGGCGGCCAATAACCTCGGCCGACATTTATCAGTGTTCCGGCAATTGCCCGCACCATGTTGTAAAGGAATCCATCCGCCTCGACATCCAACCAAATCCACTCGCCGACGCGGTTAAGGACCAGGTAAGTAATTGTGCGAACGCTGGAAGCCCGGTTCGGCCACTCGGTTTCGAAGCTGTGGAAATCGTGGGTTCCCAGTAACGACCGGGAGGCTTTTTTCATGGCTCCAGGGTCTAAGGGTTTGCGAATGTAGCAACAATATTTCCGCATAAAAGGATTCGGCACTTGTCCATTATGGATAACATAGCGGTAGAGTTTCGTTTTTGCATCCCGGTTGGCATCAAAAGAGGGAGAGACTTTACCTATCGAGGTTATTACCACATCCTCCGGCATCCTGGCATTGATGGCATTTTGGAGAACCTCAGGTGAGTATTCCGTGTCGCTTAGGAAATTGGCAACTTGGGCCACCGCATGGACGCCGGAATCGGTTCTGCCGCTGGCATTCAGCCGAATCCTTTCCTCTCCGGTTAGTTCCGAAATGGCTTTTTCCAGGGTTTCCTGGACAGTTCGTTTGTTGGGCTGCGTTTGCCAGCCAAAAAAATCGCTGCCATCATAGCTGAGGGTCAGCTTGAAATTTGCCATAAACAAAAGGTCCCGGTTTTTTATTCAATCCTTTGGATTTGTGTTCGAATAACCTATTAAGGATAATCTCCTTTGGGCCTAATAAGCCCCCAGCTACTCCACTGGATTCC
>CAZPPD010000713.1:0-3611 GCA_964588185.1 uncultured Alcaligenaceae bacterium
TTTGTTCTCAGGAAAGGGCCCATTTTTTGTCATGTTTTACTGTCCGAAGAAGTCAACCTGGCTCCGGCATAAACGCAAGCCGCCCTGTTGTAAGCTATGCAGGAAAACCAGGTGACCATCGAAGGAACAACCTTGGCTCTGCCGCAACCCTTCATGGTCTTGGCCACCCAAAACCCGGTGGAGCAAGAGGGTGTTTACCGCTTGCCGGAAGCTCAGCTCGACCGATTCTTATTGCGAGTCGAGATGGTGTATCCCGGGCGGTCCCACGAAATCAACATGCTTAAGCTGCACAGCCATCCGAGCGTAGATGTACAGGAACTCTTTTCTCCGGATTTCATCCTCGACATGCAAATGCAAGTGGGTCATGTTTTCGGCACGGACCAGTTATTCGACTACATCATCGATCTCGCCGAAGCTAGCCGGCAACATCCCGACGTTGCTTTGGGAGCCAGCCCCCGAGCGGCCTTGTGCATCCTCCGCTGTTCCCGAGCCCGAGCCCTCTTGCAAGGGAGACATTATTTCACCCACGAAGATATCCAGGCAATGTTGTACGGAGTCCTGGGCCACCGCCTCATCATTCGCCCGGAGGCCGAAATCGAAGGCAAAAAAGTTACCCAAATCCTCCGGGAAATCCTGGGTGTGGTCCCGGTGGCCAGTAAGAGAACGTGAATCTTTGAAGTGCGGTAGCCAGCAACCGCTTTGGATTTTTAGATTTGCAGACTCTAACGGCCTTGGGAAAAATGTGAACGCCCGCGTGAGATCCTGGGAATTACAACTGGAGAGTCTGCAAAGAACACTTGTTCCAAAATAGGTTGTTGAGGTCTCTGGACACATTCGTTAGACTACCGATTATGGTAACTTTTCCGTCTATCCCATTTTTTCCAGGACTACCATCTATGACTCGCATCATTGTTACTCTGGGTTGTTGTTTTTTAGCCTTTGCCTTGTGTTTGACTGAAGTGCAAGGCCAGCAAAATAAGAATCAACAACAAAAAGGTGAGAAAACCAAACAAGAAAAGAACAAACAAAGCAAAGCCGATAAGGATATCACTCCTGCCAGTTATTCCTACCGGGGCCGGAGAGTACGTTACGCCCGCTTTGCACCTGTTTCTTACGGATACGGATCCTATGGTTATGGATATAATTCCGGTGGGGTTGGCTATACTTCGGGCATTGCCGGATATGGTGGTTACGGCTACGCGCCGCCTCAACAAGTATACGTCTACCGCATGTACCCTTGTCACGAGACTTACTATATTCCCCAAGCATACAGCGGAAATTATATTCCTCAAACCACCGGGGTAGGGTATCAACCAAACCAAGCCCCCCGAATGCGTGTGGGAGATTACACTCAAGGAGAGCTTCGCAGTTATAATCTTCCACCGGTTCCGGTGTTAAGATAATCCAGATGGTTATGGAAGGTTTGCGATTCTCAAGGAAGGCCGGGCAATCTGTCCGGCCTACTTTGATTATTCCACCTCCCGGCAGAAGAGTAGAATGGGAATGTCTTCCATCTGGGGAAGTCGAAATCAAAAATGAAAATAAAATAAAATGAGGCTTAGCCTAGAATTGAAATAGCCTTGTACGGAATCAACTATGCCTGAAAAACAAGAACAGAAGAAACGCTGGAATGAGATCGCTGAAATTTTAGGCTTAGACCCTGAATTGGAACCGGAGCCGGAGCAGGACCCTGAACCGGAAACTTCGGCCCAGAAACCGGTCTTGGATCAAAAAAAAGAAATTTCAACCGAAGAGGAACCCCAGGAAGATCAATCACCCGAAACAGAATCCGAAGATCTGCCGGATCCTTCAGCTTTCAAAAAAGGAAAAACAAAAAAAGGAAAGTCCTTCGCTAAGCCGAAAGGATCTCAAGAAGATTCGGATAATATCTCCGGAGAGTCTCCTGATCTTCCGGAATCAGACCCAATGCCGTCGCCGTTTGTTCATGAAGAAATCCTTCCGGAAGGTTTGCCGGACCCGTCTTTCAAAAACGATGGCGGGCCTGATATTGTAGACGAGAAATCCTCCGCCGAACAGGAATCTGCTATTGAACCGGTTGCTCCGGTCGTCGATGAGCCATTTATTCCCGGAGATGTGTTCATTGATTCCACCAGTATTTCCATTGTGGACCCCGGGATAGGTCTGGAAACCGAAAGCGAAGAGGAAGAGCCGCGTAAACCCAAACGCAAAAACCGGAGATCCAAAAGACCCTCAAAAAAATCAAAGAAATCAAAAAAGGAAGAAACTGCCGATACCGGGGATGCAGACTCTCTTGTTAAAGAAGACTTAAAAGAAGACTCCGAAAAAGCTGAGGAAGAATCCTCACGGAAAAAATCATCCAGATCCCGGAAAAAGTCCAGAAAGAAGCGATCCAAAGCTAAGGAAAAAGAAACCAAGATGAACGAATCGGATCAGGAAAAAAGAGAGGATGGTATCTCTGAAGAGGAAATCTTTGCCGAGCGGGCCGACCGTGCTTCCTCGGATTTTGACTTGGAAGAAGATTTCAAGGATGAGCCGGACCAAGCGGTTAAGTCGGAGGATCAAGACGAAGAGGATGATGATACGGACATGTTCTCCGACTTGAATATCCCTTCCTGGGAAGAAATCATTTCTTCCCTGTATCGGCCGGACAAGTAGGGTGGTATTTCCTAAATCAAACCCCATTAATTAACTCTAGAGTAAGTTTTTATGGCTGACGTCATTATTGATCCGGTGGGTTCTGATGAATTACACATCATTGTGGATCTTTACAACCAGATATATCGGCCCCACCGCGATCTTCCTTCTTTTCAGCGGCGTTTCCAAGGCCGCCAAAATGTACTGCAGATGCTAGCTCGCCTGGATGAAAAACCTATCGGATTCTTCTTAGGATTTGAATTAAAACCGACGGTTTTTTTCACTTGGTTTTATGGCGTTCTGGGCGACTACCGCCGGCAAGGGGTCGCTTCACAATTGATGGATGCCGCTCATGCCTGGGCGAAATTGCAGGATTACGAATATATTCGTTTTGAATGCCACAATCAGCATCGGCCCATGCTCCACCTGGCAATTTCCCTGGGATATGATATCGTGGGCATTCGCTGGGATCCGGATCGGGCCGATAACCTGGTTATTTTCGACAAATATTTGCTTTAACTTCTATGCGGAAATGTTTGGCACCGCCGATTATTCTCACGGGACTCGTGATCCTGTTCTTTGCCGATCTGGTTGCCAATCCAACTGCCATTCTCTGCTCCGACTATTCGGATTTCGTCGCCTTACATATTCCCGCTCGTAAATTCCTGGTCCAATCCTTTCAGGAAACCGGAGAACTGCCTTATTGGTGCCCCTACACCTTTTCAGGCTCTCCATTTGTCCACGACATGCAAGTGGCCATGTTTTATCCCCCTCATCTTGGACTGTGTTTCCTCCCGGCGGCCATAGTGGGTCCGGCAATGAGTTGGCTGTTGGTGCTTCATGTGTGGTTGGCGGGAATGGCCATGTATGGTTATGCTCGTTGGCAAAAACTGAATCGTCTGCCGGCGTTTGTGGCGGCTTTTGGCTATATGTTTGGCGGCAAATGGATGCTCGACCTCTTGGCGGGGGGGCACTACTTGATTATGGGGTTGGCT
>CAZPPD010000714.1:0-3599 GCA_964588185.1 uncultured Alcaligenaceae bacterium
CTCAACAATGATATCTACCGCAACCCGCAAGTCCCAATACAGGAGGTGACTCAGCTGGTTGAGAACCGCTATTCTCTGCCGTCCATCAAATCTGCTGTTCGAACCGGTGATACCCCCTCTTCGGAACGGCAGAAAATGATCCGCAAACCTCCTCATATCCTGATTACCACTCCGGAGTCGCTCAACCTGATGCTCACATCCCAAGCCAGGTAAATTTTGCGGGGAGTCAAGTACTGCATCGTCGACGAAATTCTTTCCATGTGCCCCAACTAACGGGGAGTATTTCTGTCCCTTTTGCTGGAACGTTTGCAAGCATTAAATCCCCAGGGTTTCGTTCGCATCGGCTTATCCGCAACGCAACGTCCGTTGGATGAAGTCGCTCGCTATCTGGGCGGATTGTGGCAGACCCAACATGCCTATGAACCAAGACCCGTTACCATTATTGATGCCGGTTTTCGCAAGAAACTGGATCTCAAAGTCATCTCTCCAGTCCCGGAATTCGGGCCCTTGGATGAACGCAGCGTTTGGCCGTCCATCTACCGCTACCTGTATCAGGAAATCGACCAGCACCAAAGCACCATCGTTTTTGCCAATGATCGCAGCCGAGTCGAACGCATCACTCTCACCCTGAACGATCTGCACCAAGAACAAAAGAAGGGGGAGGTTGAAGAGGAGGAAACTCCCTTAGCGTTGTCCCATCACGGCAGTGTTTCTTTGGAAGCACGACGGTCCACTGAGCAGGCTCTCAAAGACGGCGAACTCAAAGCTGTCATTGCCACGGGATCCCTCGAGATGGGAATTGACATGGGGGCTGTCGATCTGGTGTGCCAGGTTGCTTCACCCGGGACTGTTGCCCGAGGATTACAACGAGTAGGCCGAGCAGGTCACCTGGTCGGCAAAGCCAGCAAAGGAAGAATGATTCCCCGAACCTTGGCCGACCTGCTTGACCAGGCTGCCTTAGCCCGCGAGATGATCGCCGGTCGGGTAGAAGAATGCCGCATTCCCAGCAACTGCCTCGATATCCTGGCTCAACAAATCATTGCCATGGTTGCCATGGACAACTGGCAGATCCCCGATCTGCTTAACGTTGTCCGCAGAGCTTATCCCTACCGGAATTTGACCCCTGCCGCCTTGGAAACGGTCCTGGAAATGGTCACTGGCAGATACCGCTTTGACCCACCTACCAACTCCGAAGTCCCAGCCAACAAACCCGCCGGCACCTTGACCTCCTTACAACCAAAGATTAGCTGGGACCGCGTTCATAACCAGCTAAAAGCATTACCTGGTAGCAAACAATTGGCCCTCCTACAAGGAGGGACTATCCCGGATACCGGGCAATACGCTGTCTTCAGCACAAGCGATGTACGAATTGGCGAATTGGATGAGGAATTCGTTTTTGAACGACGGGTCGGTGAAGTGTTCCTCCTGGGAACCAATACCTGGCAAATCGACCAAATCGGCCAGGACCGGGTCGTGGTCAAACCCGTGACCGGTTCCAGCGCGGTCTTTCCTTTCTGGCGGGGCGAAGGGGCCGGACGGAGTTATGAGTTGGGCCAGGCCATCGGCAAATCTCTGAAGGAAATGGAAAAACGCCTGGATAAGGAGGATTGTCTTAAGTGGATGGAAAAACAATTTCATCTGGACGAACCATCCGCCCTCAATCTGCAAAGGTATCTCCGCAAACAAATGGACAAGGCGGGCTGCCTGCCGAATGACAAAACCATCTATGTCGAAGCCTCCCGGGATCAACTGGGAGATTGGCAGCTCCAAATCTTTTGCCCCCTCGGCCGGCAAATCAATCTGGGCCTGAAGTTAGCCATCGAGGCAAACCTAAAAAGCCGCCTCAAATTCCGCCCGCAAGGTTTCCATCACGATGACGGCGTATTAATCCGCCTGTTGGATATGGAAGAACCAATCCTGGACGTTTTCGATGGTATCACTCCCGAAAATGTCCAGAAGATGATCATAGACGATTTGATCGACACTCCTCTGTTCTCCTTGCGCTTCCGCCAAAACGCTACCCGGGCCTTGCTCATGCCGCGCGGCGGAGCGGGTAAACGGGCTCCTTTGTGGTTGCAGCGACTACGAGGTCGAGACCTCCTGCAGGTAGCTCGCCGTCATCCGGATTTTCCCATCGTGGTGGAAACCTACCGGGAATGCCTGGAGGATTACTTGCACCTACCCAAACTGCTGCAGTTGTTTGAAGAGATTGCTACCGGCAAAACAAGAGTTATAGCCAAGCAACTGGAAACGCCCTCTCCTTTTGCCTCCGTCCTGCAGCTTAGTTTCACCATGGTCAATATGTATGACCTCGACTCCACCGAACCCGATTCCGGGAATTCTGCCAACTTGGATAGCCGCTTATTGGAACAGTTGCTGGCACCCCAGAATCCAGAGGTCCTGTTGGATCATCGGGCCATTCATCTGGTCAATCAACGACTACGAGGAGTAGGTCAACCTCCAAGATCATCCGCCGAAATGGCCGAATGGCTCCGAAAGCTGGGAGACCTCACGCAAGAGGAAGTTGATGGTCTCAAGGTGGGCTATCTGCAGGAACTGGAACAGGAGGGAGTAGCCAAGGTGATTAATATCTCCGCCAATGGAAAAAAATCCTCACGCTGGATTTTAACTGAGGAGGAGAATTTGTACGGCAATGCTTTTCGGAACAGCAAAAAGCGAGAACCAGAATGGGAGAAAGCAGCCGAACATATCTTGCACCGTTACCTTGGGACTCATGCCTTGGTAACCTTGGAGGAGATCTTGGCTCGCTATCCATTTCCCCAACAGTGGACACGCCAAAAGCTGGCAGACTGGACTCGGCAAGGCAACCTGGTCAGCGTTGAACCCCGATCTGGAACTCAAGCTCTACAGTGGTCTTCGCCACAGATTCTCAGGCAGGTGCAACGTAGTAGCTTGGGAATCCTTCGGCGCGAGACCGTAACGGCGACTCCAGCTCAATTCACTGATTTCCTGATCCGCCACCAGCACCTACACCCCGACTGCGGCTTGGGGGACGCTTCCGGAGTTGCAGAGGTATTGCATAAGCTCCAGGGCCTAGGATTACCAACAGAACTCTGGGAAAGAGTAATCCTGCCCGCACGAATGCCTGCTTATCAAACTCGTTGGTTAGACGATCAACTGGATTCCGGTCGCTGGTTATGGTTTTGCCAAGGTGATGTTGATAGTCGAGTCGAACTGCTTTCGTTTATTGAACGAGAAAAGGTATCGGTTTACTCACCTATCTCCTCAGAGGAAAAGATTTCCTCTGAGGCAGAGGCGGTATGGGAGTGTCTACAAAAACGAGGTGCTTTATTTGCCCTGGATCTTGCTCAGGAAACCAAGTTGAACCTACTACGGGTCCGCAAGGCACTCTGGAAGCTCCTACGACTAGGTCTAGTCACCAACGATCGCTTCGATGTCCTCCGCCGCAAGGAACAGTTCCTCGAAGGAATCTCCGATACCGAAGTCGTTACCTCCCGGCGACAGCGCACTCGTCCGCGGGGTGATCGACGTGCAGGCCGATCCGGGCGATCCGCGCACCCCGATTGATCGCATCGTCTTTCGGGTACGGGGCGACTCGATCGGGGCCGCAACCGATC
>CAZPPD010000715.1:0-3597 GCA_964588185.1 uncultured Alcaligenaceae bacterium
GTGAAGAGTTTGCTTTGAAACGAAAACTGCGGCCGGGGGACACCATCCATCTTCTGTTGAACAATCAGCGCAAAGAATTAATCATCGTCGGCACGGCGGATAGCTCCGAGTTTACTTACCTGATGAGCCCCGGGAGCTTGGTTCCCAGCCCGGAGAACTTTGGCATTTTTTACCTGCAACGCCGCTTTGCCGAAGAAGTTTTCAATTTTGAAGGAGCTTGCAACGAAGTCGTCGGGCAGTTCAATCCCAAGCATCAGGAGAATCCCGGGGTTCTGCTGAAATCAATCGAACAAAAGTTGGATTCATTTGGGGTGTTGACTACCACTCCCCTCAAGGATCAGGATTCCAACTTTATGATCACTAACGAAATCAGCCAAGGGGAAGTGATGGCCACGGTTTTAGCCAGCATCTTCTTGATTGTCGCTGCTTTGGTCCTCAATGTTTTAATGACGCGATTGGCGGAACAGCAACGCACGGTGGTGGGAACTCTGAAAGCCTTTGGCTACACCAACGGCGAGATTTTCCTGCACTTCATGCAATTTGGATTGTGTGTGGGATTTCTCGGCGGCTTCTTGGGGTGTTTGGCCGGCTTTTTCCTGGCGGGCAGCATGACCTACATGTACAGCACTTATTACTCCTTCCCGCAATTAAACAACAATTTTTACCTAAGCATCTTCCTTCTGGGAATGTCCCTGAGCATTGGATTTGCCGTGCTGGGCACTTTGCGGGGGATTTGGTCGGTGCAACAACTTCGGCCTGCAGAAGCCATGCGGCCGAAACCTCCTGTTTCCGGGAAACGAATCGTGCTGGAACAGTGGACCTGGTTTTGGAAATCGCTACGTTTTGAAACGCAAATGGTGCTTCGAGGATTGTTCCGGCATAGAGTTCGAACCTTAGCCGGCATTTTCGCGGCCATGATGGGATCGGCCATCATGTTGAATGCCCTGTATTTCCACGATGCGATTTACTATTTGATTGACTTTCAATACGGCACGGTGGACCGCAGTGATTACACGCTTGTCTTTAAAGAACCGCGCAATTTCGGGGCGTTGGCGGAAGGGCAAGCCCTGTCCGGAGTCAATCATGCCGAACCAATCTTCTCGGTTGCTTGCACCTTAACCAACGGGCCTTATTCGAAGAAAACCGCCATTTCCGGTTTGGTAAAAAATTCCTTATTGATGATCCCCCGGGATTCGGATGGAAACCGGGTGCAATTGCCGGAGACCGGGTTGCTGGTGAACCATAAACTGGCAGAGATTCTCCACATCAAACCCGGAGATTACCTGACTTTGGTACCGGTGCGCGGTTTGCGCCGGCCGATTCGCATTCAAGTAGTCCGGGTCGTGCAAAGTTATTTGGGCCTGGTTGCCTATGCGGACTTTAGCTTCCTGAACAAGACCATGAGCGAGGAAAACGCTATCTCCACCATTCAAATAAAAATGGATGATGACCTAATTACCCGTCAAAAATTGTTCCGCGAGGTTAAAAAGCTTCCTTCGCTGGAAACATTATCCTCGGCAAGGGAAACGCGTTTGAATCTGGAAGAACAGATCTTGGGTCCCATAACGGTGATGGTTTGGGTCCTGATTGGCTTCGCCGGAATAATTTTCATGGGGAGCATATTAAATGCTTCGCTGGTTTCGCTGGCTGAACGCAAGCGGGAAATTGCCACATTTCGAGTGCTGGGCTACACGACCAAGGAGATTGGCCGCATTTTCTGGCGGGAAAATCTGCTCACCAACTTGGTTGGGACTGCTCTTGGCCTTCCTTTGGGATACTTGCTGGCCCTGTTTACTTCGAGTGCAACCGAATCGGAGTTGTTTCGATTTCCCTTCTATATCGAACCCTTCAGTTATTTCCTGACCGTGATTCTGGCACTTATCATCTGTGCCATTGCCCACCGGGTCGTGCAACATTTGATTGATCGCATGAATTGGCAGGAAGCGTTGAATGTGAAGGAGTAAGGTTTCTTTCATCCCAGGCTCGAAGCCTTATGTCCAAGCCCGGGATGATTGGCGGCATAATATTAAGCTGGCCCGGGAGAGACCGCCCGGCGACGAAGGAAGAACCATCCCCCAATCGACAAGGCCCCAACCACTAGCCATTGGACAATCCCAGAAGGAGTAGGTATTTGTTGAACCCCGCTGGATTGGGGTCCGAATTCCACGTTGTCGAAACCCACAAAGCCTAACCCGTTGCCCAAATCAAAGTCGTCCGATGAAAGCGGTTCAGGTCTAGTAAAATCGAATTGGACCAATGTGAAAGGAGTCGTGTTGATCACACCAAAAAAGAGATCCTCAACCTGGCCGGATTCATCCACAAATTGTAATTCATTGCCGAGATTATCCAGAAATCGGATACCGAAATCCCCATCTACATTGGTAATGTCGACTCCAAATGCATTAATCGGGTTGGTGAAAGTAAACTGAATTTTGGACGGATTAATGGAAAAACGCACTGCACGATTCCCATCCTTCACAAAAATGTTCGAGGAAGTAGAGACGACATGTTGGGAAGTGCTGTCTTCCCCTAATTGAAACGAAAACTCAGAAGCACCAATGGGAAATCCTACCTGTTCGTCCTGGGAAAAGGCGGTTTCAAACCCTTCGAATTCCAGGGGTCCTGTTACTGCTGCATGAAAATCGGTCTTGTTGTCAAATAGCATCGGGGCAGCATTTATCCCTCTTACCGCCGACAGAACAATGATGAATGAAAGAATTCGAATCAAGATAGAACCTCTTAGAAGTGGAATAAGGAAAAAGCTATTAAAAAGGGCAATTGGTTCTAAAGGAAATGAAATAGATACCGCTTGATATGTTAAAGAATTTGAACGTAGAGACTATCCTTGAAATGGGATTGGGAAGTCCTTTAGGGTGATCCACCGGGTTTTGGGTTTGGGATCCAATGGTCTGAAGAATGCTCGCCTAGATTCTCAACGCACTTAGCTCTCAGACCAAAACGGGGAAGATTCAGAAATGGCAGAGGTAAGTAAGCATGGCGCCGCGGCATGCTTTCGGGACTGTTCGCTTGATGGGCATTCGGCCCTTGGAAAGCCGGTCCGAAAGCATGTCTGTGAGGCAACCCGGCTTTTTCATGAGGTTTTTTACTTAAATTCGGAGCCCACCCCTATCTCGGTGGGCGTTTTATTGATCTCCCGGCGAATGCATTTGTTGATTAAAGATTTCCGGATCAAATTCGTCCCGAAACGTTTTTCGGCTTTTCTCTTTTTCGGGAGGAGGGCTAAATTGCTGCTTTGTAGCGGGAATGCTGCGTACAACCGGCGGAACGGTTTCGGATCCTAGGCGTTCCACCTTTCGCGGCTTAACTCGCTGGGTATTGAAAACGGGACCGGCTTTCTTTGGATCGGCAAAACGGGTTTCCTCATTCGTTTGGGGCGTCCCATTCTGCTTTTGGTTAAAGGACACCTGGTGAATTACCGGACGCGCTTTTTGGTTGGTGGCTAACTGCAACTCCTGCAAATGCGGATTGTTTTCCACCGTCAACTCAATCCACTTCTTTTATGTCTGTTTGGGAGCCGATTGCCGCGAAGGTAATGGCGGTTTCGGGGCGTTTCCATGAGCTCTCAGCGACTTATAT
>CAZPPD010000716.1:0-3593 GCA_964588185.1 uncultured Alcaligenaceae bacterium
CCTTTTAGGTTGAAATAAACTCCTTCCAAAGTACAGATCTCCTGAGAATATGCCTCCGGAAAAATTGTTACTTCCCAATTAAATACTCACCTTTAATGATTGGATGGCTGGGCGTGTTTAATTTAGGTATTAAGAAATCTCTGTTCGGTTTTCCTTCTAAATATAAAGAGCCTGAAATCGAAATTATTCAGAAACTTCGGAAGAACAGGCAACAATTAAACCAAAAATTGATGGAATGTCGCGAAGTTGTAGCAAAAAAGCAAGAGGCTTTTGACAAGAAACAGAAAGCTTATGAAGAACTTAAACACCTGATTGCGGAAATGCGGAGCGAAAATACTAAGATGCGGCAAAAATTGGCTTTTTATGAAGGCAGATTATATGGGCGGGAAATAGATCCTACTTTGCATAATACTACTGAAAGTATGGATAGCTTCTTTTCCTCTCTATCTGAAGAAGGAAAATATAGAGAGTTTGGTGAAAGCTTTCGAGATGTGCTGGAGAAGAAAAGAATTCTCTTCCAAGACCTGCGGGTTCTGGATTTTGGAGTCGGCCCGGGAATTGTGCTTGCCGAATTGCTGGCAAATCAGAAACCGGCTGAAATCGTTGGGTATGATACTTCCGAAGTAGGCCTATCCCATGCCAAAAAGGTAATTCCTTCCGGCCGGTTTGAGAAGGGGGACATCTATTCCGGGACCGAAGAACAGTTTGATGTGGTTCTTTGTACCGAAGTGCTGGAACATCTGCGATACCCCGCCAAGGCATTACATACGTTATACCGGATGACGGCACCGGGAGGATTGATGTTAGTGGCCGTTCCGGACGGGAGAATTGATTATTCCCGTTTTCACATTAACTTTTGGAGTGCCGAGAGCTGGCGGTACTTTCTCGAAGACAATCTGCCCGAAGGTGATTTTGAGACTTGCCAATTTCAACCGTATTCGGATCGAACGTACTTTACCAATTTAGCTATCGTTCAAAAGCCCGGACCTGAAAAAGAGCTAAAAAAGCGAAGTTGTGAACGTACTGTTGCAAATGAAAGTAAAACGGCCAGAGTCTGTTGAAATTAGATCTGGGCAATAAGAATGGGTAATGCTTTATAATTTTCAGTGGAAATTGGGCGCTATTCAACTTGTTGCCGGGACAGGCCACCCCAAAAGGATGGCACACATGGCACACCAGGTGTTGGTGAATTCCATATGGCCACTGTTCTGCCATTCCACTCCCGCTGATCGGCAAAACCGTTAAAGTCGAAAGATCCCTCCGCCGATAATCAGATTGTCCACAAATCAAATCAAAAGAAGTCAGGAATCGCCGGAACTGCCAAAGGGCTGGAGGATGGGATGAAAACCGTGCGGATGATGATCCTACTGACAGGGGCCATCGTAGTGCCGGCTGTAGCTTCGGGTTGTGTGAATCTGCTGTCCATGGGGTTTGCCACGCCAATCTTGATTCCACCATGGGTCGCCGAGCGGATGGAAGAAAAATATTGCATCAAAAACGATTACCGCACCCCCATCTTGCCTCCTATTCCGCAAGGTCATCGCCCGTTGTGTGAGGATCCACCGGACTTGGCGAGGATCTTGCGTGCCATGCCGCGCGTTACCCGAGGTATCCCGTATTTCTACGAAGAATTCCGAGACGAGATCGATTACACCGTGGAAAAGCTGGCTGACCATATTGATCCGCCCCGTTTTTATCCTCTGATTGGTCCGGCTCAGCTTCACCATTGCCATTGGAAATGTGTTGTTTATTACACCGAAACTATTGAATCGGGGTATCCGTTCCCCTTCCGGTGCAAACGGCGGCGATCGGAAGTGGTATACATCGATACCGACCATTTACATTTAGTAGCCCATTCTCCGGAAACGCAAATGTCATTGTCGCGGGATTTGATTGGCCCGCAACCTTAAGCAGATCTGAAAGGCAGAGGACGGCCTTTTCATTTAGTTCAAATCATATTATGACCATCTGAAAAGGCCGTCTCAACATAACGGAAAGCAAATGCACCTCTTGGGGGTCGCCATGTCCATCAGTCAATGTTGGAAATCGGCCGTGGTTCTCGGAGCCATCGGCTTGTCTTGCATTCTTCCGGGAATTGCCCATGCCCAAACACCTCCGCATCCGGCAGGAATTCGAGTGGAATTGGCTTGGATGGCCGATCCTTATTTGTGCCCATTTCATCCGATTGCTTTTGTCCAAGGGAAGGATTTGGTGGTCGGCGGCTATTTGCCCAGCAAGGCCTATCGGAATTTAGCCATCAAATTGGCCCAAAAGAACTGCAAGCTAAAGATCGTGGACCGGATTAAGATCCATCCGGGATTAAGAGTGAGATCCAAGCATGTTTCTTCCGGGGATTTCATTCGCAATGCGGCGGTGATACTTCGGCAACGCTTTCCAAATTCCTACAAGAACTGGCAAATCGGCATTGCCGGACCGGGGCAAATTAGCGATCGCGGAAAAGCAGATTCCTTGATTCAGCAGTTGGCAGTGAGCCAATATCTGCGGCAAATTCCCGGTTGCCGGTGTGTTCGCAATGAGATGGTGTTATCTCCATCGCAAAAGGTTTTTCAGCAAGAAGTTTTCCGCAAAGAAGTCCCCTTGGCACCCGTTGCCAACCAAACCGGTAAGCGGTTCGAAAAACAACCGAAAATTAAATTGGGGCCGCAGATTCAACCTATTAACCAGTTCGATAAATCCTCCAAGGGTTTTGAACCAAAGAAAAATACCGTTGCCAAGAAACAGAGTTGGTTGGATACCAAGACTTCCGGAACCAAACATACATCCAATAAACCACCTGTTCGTTTTCCAAACGTGCAGCGGACCATGCCGCAGACGAGAGTTGTTTCGCCATACAATACGAAAAGAAACAACATGGCCATAGGTCCGCAGCAAAACCCCGGGAAGAAACTCAACTTGGGAAAAACTCCCGTTCCCTACACTCCAATCGGTCAGAAGCAGACCAGCCCTGGGAATAGGTTCCCGCAGCAAAATCAAAACCCTTTGGATAAGAGAGCAAAAAGTTTCAAAAGGTCCGGGTACAATCCTATTCGGAAGCGGATACCCAAGCAGGTGTGGCCGACTCCGTTTCAACCAAATCGCGGTAATCCACCTAAAAGAGGGATCCCCAAAAAGACCAGTAGAGCCAATCCGCGGGTGAAACCATCCATCAAGCAATGGGTTTCTAATCAACCCAAGGTAAAGAAAGCACTTCAGGGTAGTTCTCCCAACATGTGGTCTCAAATCAAAAAAGTGGAAGCCAAGAAAGTGGTTTCCCTGAAACAGCCGGTAAGGAAAGGAACAATTGAAAAGACCAAGATCCCGGTAGCTGTCTCTAAACCCAAGATTCGAAACAACCCGGAAACAAAACCGCAGGTATCTCAACTGCCCAATAAATTGAAAATAGATTTTGGTGCAAACAAACCTTTGCCCGAACCAACTCTACCTGAAATGGTGAAATCCAATTCCGGAAAAGGTACTTTAAATTCCAGGAAAAACCCGGATCTGCCAAGAATTCCCGAGATTTCATCCAAGGATTTAGAAAGAAAAAACAAGATGGCAAACCTCCCTCGGAATATTCATAAGCCTCAACCGGA
>CAZPPD010000717.1:0-3592 GCA_964588185.1 uncultured Alcaligenaceae bacterium
GCGCGATAGACGAGGTCGCCAAGCCCAAAATTGAAGTGGATCAGATCCCATTCGCCCTCGCCAAGCAATTTGTCGAGATTCGCTAGCGCCCAAGCAGTGTCTCGTACCCCACCCGGTTGTAACGGTTGGTACACGACCTCAACATGCCCTTTGAGCTCCTTTGCTGCATTTCGAGCAGGCTCCTGATAGACCCTGTCACCAAGAATGAGGACGCGCGGAAGAGGATCAGCCCCTGATGCAATGTCCGCACACAAAGGAACTATAACTGCGAGAAGAAATCTGATGGCTTGCATGGTTATCTTCGCAATTGGGTAAGGGTACCAGTACTGTCGGCAAAATTCACGACGGGTACATCTACTGCGTTGAGCATAGATACAAAGAGATTTGCCAGCGGTACTTTCCTGTTTCCTTCAAAGGCGTGGAGATTGCCGTGCCGGAAGCCCAGCCGGTTCCCTCCCGCGACCTGAATCGGGTAATTTCTCGTGCTGTGAGAAGCGTGAGGATGGGCCGATCCCCAAAGCACTACGGTTCGGTCGAGCATGTTGCCGTCGCCTTCGCGGGTATCCCGCAGGCGTTGCAGGAAATAGGCGTGTTGCTCGGCTCGCCATTTATCCCACCTCCCCGCATATTCGGGTGGACGCCTATGGGCAATATCGTGAGTTGCTCCGTTGTAGTTCAAGACGTATGTTGCGTAGTTCCACATTTCACTGTTTTGTGACTGTTCGCTTTCCAGCATTAGTGTCGCAAAACGTGTCTGATCGGTTTGAAATGCGAGGTAGATCAGATCATACATGCAACGAATGTACTCCTGTGGCTGTCGGTGAGACACCTCAAGATTGAGCCCTTTGGTACTGACGTTGGGTAACGGTTCCTGCGTCCATTGACTGGTTCTTTCGACGCGCCTTTCCAACATGCGAATCGAGTCTAGATACTCGTCCATCATTCTCTGATCGCTTCGGCCAAGGCGATTATGAAAACTGCGGCTATTCTCCATCATCAAGTCGAGAATACTGGCCTCGGTTCTCAGACTCGCTCTCACTTGAGCGACACTTCTGTCCGCGTATGGCCTGAACAGGCGATTAAAAATATCTTGGGGCCTATGCATTGAAGGAATGGGGCGTCCAGGGCCCCGATGGGATAGCGTTTTACACGATCCGTAAGAGCCAGTGCCTCCTTCGGTACCAAGAACCAGGGAAGCATAACGCGTCTTGTGGCCATGCACGTTAGCAGCCACCTGGTCGATCGAGATGTTGTTGGTTGTTTCGCGGCCAGCCATGTCGGCACCGGTCGCGAATACATCGCCTGAGCTGTGCCCTCCCAAAGACCAGCCGCCAGCATGGTCCAGGCCACGAAGGTAACTGACGTATTCCCTCAAAGGCCTGAACGGGGCAGAGGATCGATTAAAAGTTAGCGGTCCCGGCGCCCTGCATGGCCACCAACTCCAATCGTGGTGAGGCCTGTTGCCTGTTGGCACGCCACTTTGACTATTGGGCATATATGCACCGTATGCGAAGTAGCAAACCACCATACGTTTTGGCAGTTCTCTTGGTGCTTCTTCATTGCCCCAGCTCATTGCCTCAAGAAGAGGCAGCGCCAACGCGACTCCACCACCCTTGAGTAGGTCACGACGACTTAAATTCCACGATTGTTGTTTCATATTTCTTCCTTTTTGTGGCGGAGTGCAATATCATCCGCAAAAGAGCTTACAAGGATTTTACTCAATTGCCTCGGAACGTCTTACTTTGACAGATCAACACGATCATGTCTCGCAACCTGTACTCTCTCTCTTTCGCTTGTTGGATCAGGTTTTTCACGGCGGGCCGATCTCGTAAGGACAGCTCTCGGCCTATGCCATAACTAAGCAGTTTTCGAAGCACATTCTCAGCGATGTCGTCTTTGCGGTGTTTGAGCAAATACTCTTTGAGTTGCGGCAACCCGTCGACTCTGGGGCCATTCGGTAGGCGAGCATCTGCCTCGATTTTGACTGTATTAATGGATTTCAGGTAGTCCGCGTACCCATCCAAATCCTTGTGTGTATTCTTATTGAATCCAGCGACACGAATTCCTTCTTTGGGTACCATGGGTTGATACTTGCCGATCGCGTTATACCTCTCGAACGGTATGCCCCACGGATCTAGGCGAGAGTGACACGCATTGCAACTCTGATTTTCTCTGTGCTTTTTTAAGTGATCTTTGATGGTTAACGCCTTCTCCACGGATTCTCCCGCCGTATCCGAAAGAGCCGGTACTTCGGCAGGCGGTGCTGGGACTTCTTCGCCGAGAATCGCTTCGCGGAGCCAAACAGCTCGATAAATTGGGTGGGGTGCAGTGCCAGTACCATTTCCGATCAGAACTGAGCCGTGGGTTAACAATCCGCCGAGACGGTGCTCCGGCTTGATCGCGAACGGACGTAGATCTTGACCCCGTACCCCTTCGACTCCGTAATGCGCTGCTAGCGGTTGATTCAACACCGCAAAATCAGAATCGACGATTTTAAGGACGCTGGAGTTGCGGCGGATCAATTCAGCCACAAACCCGACGGTTTCATGGTGCATGTAATCCCGAATGGTAGGACGATATGGTACCTCCGTCCCAGCCCTCTCTCCTCGACTGATGTAATAAAGGAACCGTGGAAACAGATTCCGATTGATCGGTACGGTTTTCAGTTTTTTGAGGTTCAACCATTGAGTGGTGAAGTTATCCACAAAGTTCTGCGCTCGATTATCCGCCAACAAACGGCCAACTTGTTTTTCGATGACGGTCGGATTGTTTAGTTTCCCTTTTGAAGCCAGTCTCATCAGTTCAGAGTCCGGCATAGTGCCCCATATAAAGTAGGACAACCTTGAAGCCAATACATATTGATCTGATGTCTCGCCATCCATAGGAACGTTGTGGTACAAAAATTGGGGAGAAATCAATACCATTGCCAGGGTCTCTCGCAAAGAACTTTCCAGTGTTTTTCGATTCTTTGCCAGTAACTCGTGGATTTTGACGAATCGTTCCACTTCCTCAGATGTGGCGGGCCGCCGATAGGCCCGAGACATAAACCGCTTCAATACCTCTTTCAAATAAGTCTTCGGGTCGCTCTCGCGCAGGGGGGAAGCGAAGAGGATTTTGGTATGATGAGCCGGGGGCCAGACATCGGCAATCGGTGCCTCGAATTCGATCCAATTCACAATGGCTCGCGGCATGGCCAAGTCCCGTCGACCGTCGTTTAGGGTACCATCGTCGTAGAGGTTTTGCGGCGTAATGGTCATTTTGTCCGGTAAACGTTTTCCTTTGGAAATAATTCCCGGTTTGTACGGAAAGTTTTCGATACGTCCACGGAATTCGAAGACCTTTGGATTATCTGGATTGTTACATAGTTGAATTGTCCCAACCGGTTCCACTTGTAATGTAGAGCTGTTTACCCCCAACCCATAACCCATCACTAATCGGAGAGGCAATTCCGGGATGCCGGGAGGAAGGATGGCGGACGTTTTGATGCGTATGCGAAACTCCCCTGTTCTTGGAAAGCTCCGAAGACCCATACCCGAGGCCGGTGTATTTCGGCGGTTACCCCAAACGCCAACCTCGTCGCCACCGAGCCCTC
>CAZPPD010000718.1:0-3589 GCA_964588185.1 uncultured Alcaligenaceae bacterium
CTGCAAAAACTGCAGCTAAAGGACATTCCCAGGTAAATCGACTTATCGAACCAGTTGCAAAATAATATTTGCTATTCCAGCAATGAGGGCTGACCTAATTGGCACTTTAATTGTCCAAAGATTTTCACGTTGCCATTCCCGATCATAAATTTCCGTAGCGGTTTTGATCAACTGCAGCAGTAATTCGTCTTTGAGAGGTTCCTTTTTGAATCCAAGTGGCGGACAATTAGGGACATCCATCCATCATTTCCATTTTGGTTTTCTGCGCCTGGAGTCACTTTAAAAAACTCTGGATGTTGCCGAGCGACTTGGGTCCAGTGGTTTTCAGATTGGAGATTACCCAAGTTTAACTGATTTGCATTTACCATTATGGCATTGGTAATTGCATATCCGCCTTCAGTCCGCTTGGCAGTTGCTTGTAACAGCGCAATCACATCTTGTAAACGACCTTTCTTCGTGATTTTTTTCACTTTTCACCGCCAAGGAAACTGTTTTTTAAATATGTGTAAAGTTTCATCATGCTTTCTCCATACGTGTGATGCGTCTGTTTCCGCCATGCTTTCCTCACTTTCTCTACTGCCTATTTCCTTAAACGGTAAGAAGCTGATAGAGGGTGGTGACGCCTTGGGTCCCAATTTTATCCGCAGTGTCTTGAGGCGACCAATTGCGGTTCGAACCGAGGAATGAACGGGTATCGTGCTCGAGAAGGCCAATGATCACCTCGGCAACAAATCGGGCGCCGACTGGGCCGAGGCCTTCGCTTTTTTCGAAAGTCTTCTGTCCTTTGGTGTTTTCATCCATACGCCCAATTGCTTTTCCTTCGGCAAGGATGTAAATCCATAAGGGAGTATCCTTGGGCAATTTGAGTTTTTTGACCGAAGCTTGGACTTCCTCGATCATTTCCGGAGTGATTTCACTTGCTCCGGCTCGGATCATCTCATTGGCCACTTGTTCTCCAGAAGGTACTAGAAAACTTTGGGCACGGAGTAGATTGCGGACAGCGAGTGAGCGTTCGAATGCCGGCGAATCGGAAAGGAATGGCAAATCCAATAGAGCCTTGGCGAGCTTCACATCAACGTCGCCCGCTCTTTCGAATTGCCCATTGCCACAATCCAAAAGTGCTTCCCATTCCACCACCGAGTCGTTACTGGTTACTGGTTCAAAGCCAGGTCCCAGCACACTATCCTTATCCAAGATGATGTGCTGCGGGCCCTTGGGTTTAACCCGCAGCTTTTGCGGGATCATGGTGTGGCCGAAGCGATAAGCAGCCGTGGAAAACTCGATGGGAATAAATGGTTCTTTAGTTCCAAGGCACTCGGGACGGTAGATCTTTCTTCCATTGGAAAGGATGTCGTCCACGATCCAATCGCCGCAGATTATCCGGAGAAACTCGTTCACAACAATCCACTGGTAATGCCACCGGGCAATGCGCTGTGCTTCCTCAAATTCCTTCCCAGTGTCGATGATTTTGTTGTGAAAGCGTAAGAACCCAAGTTGCATTTGCGAAACGATCCGGTTTTCGTCATTCCGGGGGTCGCCAATGATTGCAGTGCCCTGTGGGTTTCTTGGCAGATCATGTTGATTTTTCCATTTCGGAATGAGATCAGCTGGATAATCACTGCCGGTTAACAACTTTCCATCGTCATCATAAAGGTAAGGATTTGCCTCAGGACCCTCGCCATAGACGCAATCCAGATCCAAAGTCGGTGTGCGGACATTTTCTGTACTCTCGGGATCATTGTTAGCGGAAAGAGAGGAGCTATCGTCCAGCGTGATATCGTGGTCGATGAATTGGCCGAAAAAGATTAAACCGGCAGGTGTTTTCTTCGTCAGATTTGGGGCACCTTTATCTTCCATTTTTCCGCCTGCTTTGCCGATCTCATGCAGGAGCAAAGGGTCCACGTACAAAGGCGGGAGGTCGGAAAACAAGCGAGCAAATCGCCCCGGCCGAAATGGGCTCATGGTGCATAAGTGCTCAATTCCCTTGAAGGGATGTAGGCCGTGATGTGTACGAGGCATTTTTGGCTCCTTTCGGTTTGATTATTGGATTTGGACCACTAAGGAAGGCAACCATTATCAATCCATTTTGCGATAAAGCCAGCTTCGGATGGGCTTAGGTAAGGACCATTCTTTAGGGATTTGATTGATTTGGTCATGATTATTTCGTATGAGATTCGGGTGGAATGGGGTTTAATTTACACCACAGCGAATATTCGTCAATAAATTACATATCAATGTAAATGATTTTCTTTTAATTAGGAAAAAAAGTAGGTCGAAAGGTAGCAAGTGAAGAATGGGAGAATTGAAAAAAGGTAATGTGCTGGTAATAGTTTTGGTTATTGATTAATAATTTAGACTACAAAATTTGTCTTATTCTGTCGTTTCCCGGCAAGAATTGTTCATGATGCCTCCGTTTGGTTCTCTGGCTGTCTGTTTTTGGCAAGAAAAACCTTCATCCGACGTCCATGTTCAGAGGATTCCACCGTCAACTGACGCTAAAGGCTTTAGCAGTATCAGTTCAAGACTGCACCCAGTCCTGAAAGCTCCTCTCGGAAACGTTGATAGAACTGCTCACCCACGGCTCTTCGTCCGTTTTGTATTTGGCAATATGGTAATCGTAGGAATTGCCGGAGCCGGAGATCTCCAGCAACTTACCGATTGCCTGATTTGCCAACGCTTCGGTTGTATAAACTCCGACCACTACCATTTGGGCCGGATTCGGACCTTTTTCGCTAACACGTTCGACCAGGAAAACTTCCATCGCCGGATTCCTTGAAATGGGGATTACACAGATTGGCGACCTATGGAGTAGTAATGGAACCGCTTCTCTCGCATTAGGTCGAGGTCATAAAGATTGCGGCCATCAAAGATGACGGGTTGGAGGAGTAGTTGGTGCATCCGCTCGAAATCCGGATGCCGATAGACCTGCCACTCGGTAACGATGGCCAGAGCGTCCGCACCTTTCAGGGCATCGTAGGGATCTTCGCAGTAGACCAAATGATCCCCGAAAAGCTTGGCTATGTTAATCATGGCTTGCGGATCATGGACTTGCAACTTTACCTGGTAATTTATCAGCTCTCGAATTAGGGGAATGGAAGGGGCTTCTCGGATATCATCGGTATTGGGTTTGAAGGCCAGCCCCCAGATTGCCAGGGTTTTTCCTGCCATTTCACTACCAAAATGATCGTGGATTTTCTCCGGTAAGCGTAATTTTTGCCTTTCGTTTACCTGATGCACGGCAGTCATAATTTCGGCCGGATAATTCAGGTGACGAGCCATCGCCATCAGTGCCTGGACATCTTTGGGAAAACAAGAACCGCCCCAGCCGGCACCGGGGGCCAGGAATCTAAAGCCAATCCGTTGGTCGTAGCCGATGCCTTGGCGAATATCATTGATGTCTGCATGCAGGTGTTCACACAAGTTGGCCATTTCATTGATGAAGCTGATCTTGGTGGCCAACATGGCATTGGCCACATACTTGGTCATCTCCGCACTCTCGGGAGACATCACTATGAACGAGCGGTCGGGATTGGTGTAAGGGGAAAACAATACCTGCAGCAAATGGGCCACTTCTTGCCGCCGCACTCCG
>CAZPPD010000719.1:0-3577 GCA_964588185.1 uncultured Alcaligenaceae bacterium
ATCACACCGAATCCGGACTCGTACCCGGGCCGGCTCATGCTCCGGGTCAACGGCAAACCATTGATGGATGATGCCAACCGCAATTTGATGATGGTGATCGCCGTCACCATCGGGGTGCTGCATTTATCGTTGGCCAATATCATAACTTCATGGCGTCGGAAGGGAATTTTTCAAGCCCTCGGACCCTTTGGTTGGGTGCTTCTGATGATTGGCGGGCTTTTGATTGGCACCGGCATCATGGTCGAAATCGAACTGGAGAAAACGATCGGCATGTCCATGATCGTTGTCGGCCTTGCCTTTGTGCTGCTGTTTTCCAGCAACCGTCCGCTGTTCACCCTCAACCCGCTGGAACATTTGCGTAGACTGGCAGACGGGTTGTTAAGCATGACCAACCTGACCAAAGCCTTTGGCGATGCGCTCAGCTATCTGCGGCTGTTCGCCCTTGGGTTGGCCAGTGCCCAGCTGTCCTTGACGTTCAACGAACTGGCCGTGCAAACGTCGGAAATACGTGGGGTGGGAGTGCTGGTAGCGCTGGTGATTTTACTCGTCGGCCATGGCATCAACTTCTTGCTGGCGTTGATGAGCGGAGTCGTACACGGATTACGACTGAACTGTATCGAATTTTTCAACTGGAGCCTGACGGACGAGGGCTACCCCTTCCAACCGTTAAGAAAAAAGGCGGAAACATAATGGACCCGTTCTGGAACTTGTTAGGGTGGGCTGGGATTTATGGCCCCACGGCCCTGGGTGGTCTGGGCAGCATCATCGGTTGCGCGAGAGCCGGTCAGGCCGCCTGCGGGGCGATGATTGATGTGGAAAGCGGCTACGGACGGATGGTCGGCCTCAGCGCCTTGCCGTCGTCACAGATCATTTACGGGATCGTGGTGATGTTCACCTTGAACAACCGCACGGTGTCCACCGAAACCGGGCCCGGGTTGTTTGCGATCGGCATCCTAGCCGGCGTGGTGCTGTTGCTCAGCGCCATGTATCAGGGATTACTCTGTGCCGCTGCCATCAATGCCAGCAAAAGCAAACCGGAGATTTATGGGCTTACCCTGGCCCCGGTGGCCATCGTCGAAGGGTTTGCAGTGTTCGCCTTTATTTTCGCCCTGGTCGTCGCCGGCGGCCTGCCCGGCTAACTTTCCCGCACTCAGGAGAAGCAACCATGGAACCCGAACCCAAAACCGCCTCGGGTGTGCAGGAGTTGATCAACCGACTTCAGGAGGAGGGCATCACCAAAGGACAGGAACAGGCGGAAGCCTTACTGGCCGCCACTCGCAAGCAGGCGGCGGAAATTTTACAAGAGGCCAGGGAGGAAGCCGATAAGGTGACCCGCAATGCCGAGGCGGAGGCCAGAAAGACCCGTATGAGTGGGGAAGAAGCTGTCCGTCTGGCCGGGCGGGATGCCATCTTACACCTCACGGACGAGTTGCGAAAAGAGTTCGAGAGGAAGCTACGGCATCTGATGGGGCATACGCTACAGGATACCGAGTTTCTGAAACAACTGATTCTCGAAATCGGCCGGCGGGGCATGCCCAAAGATAGCGGATCTCGGGTGGAGGTGTTACTGCCCGAAGATGTCGTTACGGCCGAAGAGCTGGCGAAATCCCCGGACGAACTGCAGCACGGCTCGCTCAGCCATTTTGTCCTTTCGCTCGGGGGCGAAGCCTTGCGCGACGGCCTGATCTTTCGCGTGGCCGATCAGGAAGTCCCGGGCGTCCGCGTTCAGATCGTCGATCAGGACTTGGAAATTGATCTGACCGCAGACACGCTAACCTATTTGTTGCTGCAATACTTGTCCCCCCGGTTCCGGGCCATCGTTGAAAAGGATCAGGCGTAGCATTTTCCACCGTGTTTTTTTCCCGGGATATGCCGTGCGCTACATAACCTTAATTTCCAGTTTGCCACACATGCCGCCGCATTTCGACGTCGAGCGGCTGCCGATTACCTGGCCGCGGTTGCAGGAACGGTTGAAATTGCTCACCGAGGAAGACGCCAGGGTGCTGGACCGGTTGGCCAATTTTCTGACCTGGGACTGCCAACCCCTGGACCGCACGGATGACGAGGTTATTGCCGAATACGACCGCTTGATGGGAATCTTGCAAAACCCGCTGGTGGTGAAGCTGGTCAATCAGCGGATGAACGTCCGCACCATCGTCAGCGCTATCCGCCGCCGCCGTGACGGAGCCGGACCGCCGCCGGGGGTCGGAGACTTGGTGGAACCGATCCGGCGAAACTGGCAACAGCCCTCGTTTCAGTTGCAGCTCCGCTACCCCTGGATCGAGGAATTCACAACCCTGATGCTGGCCGGAGAGGCTGTGCAGGCCGAGCGGTTGTTATTCGAAATAACCTGGAAAACCTGGTGCCAAATGGCAGCGGAAGAATTTTCCTTCTCGTTCGAATCGGTACTCTTGTACGTGGCCCGTTGGTCCATCATTGACCGCTGGACCAGTCGCGATGCCCGGGCTGGCCGCGCCCGGTTTGATCAATTAATCGAGGAGACCTTAGGTGAGTACGCAAACCTCCAAGACTGAAGCCCGGGTGACGGGGGCGGCGGGCAACATCGTCTCCATCGAAGCGGACAGCCCGATCATGAAGAACGAGGTGGCTTACATCTGCGTCGGGGAGGATCGGCTGAAGGCAGAAGTGCTCCGGGTGCACGGCAACACGGCGGACCTTCAAGTGTATGAAGAAACCGGGGGCGTGCGCGTCGGTGATCCCGTGGAACTGACCAAGGAAATGCTCCCGGCCGTGCTCGGTCCCGGGCTGCTCGGCACCGTCTATGACGGGCTGCAGAACCCGTTGCACGACCTGGCCGAACGCGACGGCTTCTTTCTTCACCGCGGCAGTGTGCTGCCGGCCCTGGAGCAGGACACCCTCTGGCACTTTGAACCGTCCCGTTCGCCCGGCGACCGGTTGCGGGCCGGTGATGTGCTTGGCACGGTGCCGGAACGGCGGATCACCCACAAAATCATGATGCCGTTCGCCCAGCTAGAAGAAGCGGAACTGTTGTGGATAGACGAGGGCGAGCGAACCGTCAACGACCCAATTGCCCGCATCCGCTACCGCGGCAAGGAACACACCCTGACGTTGCAGCAAACCTGGCCCGTCCGCCGGCCGCTTCCGGCCGCGTTACTCCGCAGACGCCTGTCCGAACGGCAGTACCCGTCCGAACCGCTGGTGACCACGACACGCATCATCGACACCTTTTTCCCAATCGCCCGCGGCGGCACAGCGTGCATTCCTGGACCGTTCGGTGCCGGTAAAACCGTCTTGCAGGGCCTGATCGCCCGCTATTCCGCAGTGGACATTGTCGTCGTCGTTGCCTGCGGCGAGCGGGCTGGCGAAGTGCTGGAAACAGTCACGGTGTTCTCGGAGATGGAAGACCCCCGCTCCGGGGGCAAGTTGATCGACCGCACCATCATCATCTGTAACACCTCCTCCATGCCGGTCGCCGCCCGCGAGGCGTCCATGTACATGGGCATCACCATCGGTGAGTATTATCGGCAGATGGGACTGGACGTGCTGTTGATCGCAGACTCAACTTCCCGCTGGGCTCAGGCCATGCGCGAAACTT
>CAZPPD010000720.1:0-3574 GCA_964588185.1 uncultured Alcaligenaceae bacterium
ATCGAGAATCTTTGCCGGGCTTGAGGGCCGAGTACTTTTTCTTCTTCATGCGAAAGCCAAGAAGGGGAGAAGGAAGCCATTCCCCGGTTGGGTCAAACAGGTAGTATTCCTTGACTCCCAACCTTTCGTAGAGCTCTTTTTTATCGGTCAGGTCATTCCGCCATTTGTTTTCCGACACGACTTCGAACACCGTTTGCGGGGTGGAAACTTTTTCTTTCCAACCGAGAAACGTCTTTCGGTCTCCTTTGGGAACACCTCTCACAAACATAATGTCGGGGGCACAAACTTTGGTGATGTTTCCCTTCTCCCAGTACCAAAAAAGATCGCAGGTAATGAGAATGTTGGGGTCTTTTTCAAAGTGCTCGTCCAAGCACTGGTAAAGGAGCAGCAGTGAGCGAACATGGATTCCGGTTTCACCCAAAGGTTGTCCATCCGAGCTGGGATAAAGATCCTCTTCCAGGATTGGAGTACAAAACTTTGGGGCAATAGATGTCATCAACAACTCCTTTTCGTCCGGCCTTACCCCACGCTGCCTTCCAGGCTGACTCCCAACAACTTTTGGGCTTCCACGGCAAACTCCATGGGCAACTCGCGGAAGACTTCTTTGCAGAAGCCGTTGACGATCATGTTGACTGCGTCTTCGGTTGGGATACCGCGTTGGTTGCAGTAGAAGATCTGGTCCTCGCCAATCTTGGAGGTCGAGGCCTCATGCTCGACCGTCGAAGAAGTATTCTTGACTTCGATGTAGGGGAAAGTGTGAGCCCCGCAGCGATCTCCCATCAACATGGAATCACACTGGGAGTAGTTGCGGGCATTTTCGGCACCTTTGAGGATCTTCACCAAGCCCCGATACGTGTTTTGGCCATTCCCGGCAGAAATACCCTTGGAGACGATGGTACTGCGGGTGTTTTTGCCGATATGGATCATTTTGGTCCCGGTATCGGCTTGTTGTTTGTTGGTGGTCAGTGCCACCGAGTAGAATTCGCCGACGGAATTATCTCCCTGGAGGATCACGCTGGGATACTTCCAGGTGACTGCCGACCCGGTTTCGACCTGTGTCCAGGAAATCTTGGAGTTATCACCGCGGCAGGCACCTCGCTTGGTGACAAAGTTGTAGATGCCGCCTCGGCCTTCCGCATCTCCTGGATACCAGTTTTGGACGGTGGAGTATTTAATGTTGGCGTTTGCACCGGCAGCTACCAATTCAACGACTGCGGCGTGTAGCTGGTTTTCATCCCGCATGGGAGCGGTACAGCCTTCCAGATAACTAACGTAGGAATCTTCCTCGGCAATAATTAGTGTGCGTTCAAACTGACCGGTGTTGGCGGCGTTGATGCGGAAATACGTCGACAGTTCCATGGGGCAACGAACGCCTTTAGGGATGTAGCAGAAGCTGCCGTCACTGAAGACCGCGGAGTTCAAGGCTGCAAAGAAGTTGTCGTTGTAAGGAACAACCGAGCCGAGGTACTTTTCGATTAACTCCGGATGGCTTTGGACAGCTTCCGAGAATGAACAGAATACAATGCCCATTTCGGCGAGTTTATCTTTGAAGGTGGTTGCCACCGATACACTGTCGAAAACCGCATCGACTGCGACACCGGTCAAACGTTTTTGCTCTTCCAGTGAAATTCCCAGCTTTTCAAAGGTACTCAGCAACTCCGGATCGACCTCATCCAAGCTGTTGAGTTGTTTCTTGGGCTTGGGAGCGGAGTAATAGACCATTTCCTGGTAGTTAACTGGCGAAAAGGTGACATTGGGCCACCAACGCGGCTCCTCCATTTTCTGCCAGTTACGGTAGGCCTTTAACCGCCATTGGAGCAAGAATTCCGGCTCTTTCTTCTTGGTGGAAATGATGCGAATAACGTCTTCGTTTAGTCCTGGCGGGACGGCATCCGCTTCAATATCCGTATAGAAACCGTACTTATATTCTCGATTGGCATATCGCTCAAGTTCTTGGGTTGCTGTGCTCATTAATTTTCCTTTTGAAATATTTTCCTTTTGAAATCATTAATTGTTGGTCACTGATTCTGAAAGTTTCATCAAATCCTGGTTGTGATCTCCTAAAGCATTCCCCACCTGAACCAGCGGTTCAAACATCGAGATAGCTAAGCGGGATCGAACCAGATCTGCAATTTGGGATTCATTTTGCAGCAGGTCTGCTAACGTTATTTGATCCAAGGTATGTCGGATCCATTGTTCCAGGGTCATCCACAACCCTCGGAGCGAACAAGCTCCCACATGGACACATTGACCATCTGTTGCCGTGCCGGCGTGCTTTTCGCAATAGTTGGGCTCCTCGAAAAGCGGATCGCCCAAGGTAAGAAGTAAGGATCCAAGACCAATTTCATTAGGATCCACCTTGAGACGATATCCACCACTTCTCCCCCGGACACTCTCAATGAACCCGGCTTGGCGAAGACCGGCGAGAATCTTAGCAACATAGGGCTCCGAAAGTCCTTCTGCCGTGGCAACTTCGGGAATGGTGAGGGAATTTCCCTCGTCACATTGGGAGAGGCGAAGCAAACAACGAAGGCCATATTCTTCTTGTGCAGTGATTTTCATAGCGGTCTTCAAAACCTCGGTTTTCCGTTATCTACCTTAATCATAGAAATGTTTACTTTTTAGTCAAGATTTGAACTTAATTATAGGGACAGGAAAGAATTGTGGTTTATTTGAAGAGGAAAATGGTGATTTCAGACGGGTTAAACCTATCCTAATGTTAATGGCACAAAAGCTTTGGCGGTTTATATATCGGATCAATGTAATTTTATATGGGAGTGGCATTTGTCCAGTGCATTGTTAGACAAGCGAGAAACTCGAATCCGCCGCATGTTCGGCAATATTGCCCCCAGTTATGATTTTCTCAATCATCTCCTAAGTCTGAACATTGATCATTATTGGCGGTGGAAGACTACCCAATTGGTTCCCCCGCAGGGAACGGAACCAATACTGGACAACTGTACCGGTACCGGTGATTTGGCTTTGGCCTACGGCAAAGCTGCCAACCAGGACGTACAAATTTTCGCCGCCGATTTTTGCCCGGAAATGCTGTCCTTGGCAATGGAAAAGACCAGCCGGAAGAATGAAAACAACCGCATCCGCTATATAGAAGCCGACGCTCAAGATTTACCTTTTCCGGATAATACTTTTCAGATTGCCACCGTGGCATTTGGCTTGCGAAATGTTACCAGTACCGATCGTGGAATCTCAGAAATGGCTCGGGTAATAAAGCCGGGTGGAAAAGTAGCAATCCTGGAATTCTCCAAGCCAAATAACCGCCTCTTCGGCAGCCTCTATGAATTTTATTTTCGCCGCATCCTTCCGGTCATCGGGCAAATGATCTCTCGCAGCAAAGACAGCGCTTATCGCTACTTGCCGGAATCCGTAATGGAATTTCCGGACGGAGAAGCATTGGCAGAGCGAATGCGAAAGCAAGGATTAACCGATGTTAAGTGGTATCCATTAACCTTTGGGGTTGCTACACTCTATGTGGGAACCAAAGGAAAAGGGACCACTCCATGAATCAAGCCGACTCCGACCAAAAAGACCATCTCCTCCTCCGAGCCGCTCGCGG
>CAZPPD010000721.1:0-3568 GCA_964588185.1 uncultured Alcaligenaceae bacterium
TACCAGGTCAAAGCCGTTCCCAATGGAATCGCATAAGTTGCAGTGAATAGCCCGGACCCGGATGGACAACCGCCGGATAAACGCTTTGTACTTGGCGGGAGGAAAAAACGATCCAGAGAACCGGTGGGAGTCCAACCTGTTCCAAAAACCAACGCCAATAAAGCACCCTGGTTTCCCATCCCAATCAAATACGGCAATCACTTGACCTCGGGATTGAGTCTTGAGGTCAACGAAAAAACCATGGAACACAACATTATGTTGGCGCAAGAAAAGAAATAGCAATATCCTTTCCTCCTTCGGTTCCCATTTGATCCTTAGAATTCTTCTTCTTCCAAGTATAATATCCTGCCTACAAGAACTTGCTTGGGAGAAGGACTTTATGACGAACGGAACAGAATACACCAAGGCCCAACGCTTTCTCGCCCGGCGAGATCCGGTGTTGAAACGGCTCATCAAACAAGTCGGCAACTGCACACTGCAAATTGATGCCAACTATTTTGCCGTCCTGGTGCGGGCCATTGTGTCCCAACAAATTTCCGCCAAAGCAGCCGCTGCGGTTATGAGGAGACTGGAAAACCTCTTTGGAAAAAGGGGGATTGGTCCCCGTAAAATGATACAGCTTCCCGAGGAAAAAATCCGCCAAGCCGGCCTTTCCGCCTCCAAAACCAAATATGTTCGCGAACTGGCTGAGAAAGTGAACAAGAGGGCTTTGCGGTTAACCAAGTTGCCGGAAATGTCGGATGAGGAAGTGATTTCCCATCTTCTCCCGGTTCGGGGAATTGGTCACTGGACCATTGAAATGCTACTGATATTCGGTTTGGGACGAATGGACGTTCTGCCCATTGCCGATTGGGGATTGCGAGCAAATGTGCAGAAACATTACCAACTGGAAACTGCTCCGGAAAAGGAATTACTAACGAAAATGGCCGAGGTCTGGCGACCCTACCGCACGATTGCTACCTGGTATTTCTGGAAAAGCGCCGGGCCGGTCCCTCAATCCTGATGGATGATCTACATGGCCGATAACCTTATTCATATCCAGTTTGACTCCGGTACTCTGGTCCTTACCGGTGAGGAAGGAATCTTGAAATCCCTTCCCGGGTGCCGATTCGATCAGCGTTCCAGGAATTTCCGAGCGGAAGGTCGCTATTATCGAGCCATTATCGAGCACCTGGAAAAAGAAAGACTCCCTTACCAGAATGAAGCCCAAGCCTATGATCGGACTCCCTGGCCCATGCGTGTAAGTCGCGAGCCGTTTTACTATCAAGCAGAGGGATTGGAGACCTGGTGGAATCGGGGTGCCCGCGGAGTTGTGGTCCTTCCTACCGGGGCAGGAAAAACCTACCTGGCCATGATGGCCATTGAACGCGTCGGCCGCCCTACCCTGGTGGTCACACCCAAGGTTGCCTTGATGGACCAGTGGTGTAGCCAAATGCAGACCACCTTCGATGTACCCATCGGTCTCCTGGGGGGAGGCTCCTATGATATCCAGCCCCTGACCGTCACCACTTATGATTCCGCCTTCCTTTATTTGGAACGCTGGGGAAGCCGCTTCGGGTTTTTGGTTTTTGACGAGTGCCACCATCTACCCGGTCCCAGCTACCAACTGGCCGCCGTCGGCAGCATTGCCCCATTTCGACTGGGTCTTTAGGCTACACGTGAACGAGCCGACTCCGGCGTAGAAATATTGCCGGATTTAATCGGCCCGGTAGTCTATCGCAAGGATATTCACCAGCTCAAAGGCCAAGTACTCGCGGACTATCGCATCGAACGCTTGTATGTTCATTTGTCCGCCGAGGAAAAAGAAAAATACTTGAAAGCTCGAGAAACCTACCGCGGCTTTGTGCAAAGACGCGGCATCTCCATGGGCGGGAAAAAAGGCTGGCAGCGTTTCATTCAGGCTTCTGCCCAATCGCAGGAAGGAAGAAATGCTTTCCAAGCCTACCGCGAACAAAAACGGCTTGCCCTGGCGGCTTCGGAAAAAATGAACCTGTTGGGAAAACTTCTCGAACAACACCATCGAGACCGCGTGCTGATTTTCACCTACGACAATTCCACGGTGTATGAAATTTCCCGCCGGTTTTTAATCCCGGCCATCACGCATCAAACCAAAGCCAAGGAACGGCAGCAGATCCTGCAAAAGGTCCACTCCGGGGAATATCCCTTCCTGGTCAGCAGCCAGGTCTTAAATGAAGGAGTCGATGTCCCCGCAGCCGGCATCGGCATTATCCTGTCGGGAACCGGAAGTGTCCGGGAACACGTCCAACGCCTGGGCCGAATCCTGCGAAAGCATGGAGACAAACAAGCAATCCTCTACGAAGTTGTCACTCAAGACACCGCCGAGGAATTCACCAGCGACCGCCGGCGGCAACATCACGCTTATCAATAGGGATGCTAGCTGGGTTCGCCGAATTCAGCCGTCCCATTAAATGACCCACGCGGCTAACTTTTACATTTTTTCCCGAAAAATGCTCCCAACGAACTTGCTTGGAATAGGAATTCTCATTTTTCCACCTATAACAATCTATGGTAAGATGGCTTGCGTTGTAGAAGATAATCCCTTTTCAACTTCAGCTTACGGATAGTCCTTATGCGAGATGTTTTGAGTCTCATTCTGGGTGGTGGCCGGGGAACCCGATTGTATCCGCTGACAATGCTCCGAAGTAAACCCGCGGTTCCCATCGCGGGAAAATACCGGCTGATTGATATTCCCATCAGCAATTGCATCAACAGCAACCTCAATCGCATTTATGTGCTGACGCAGTTTCTGAGCGTCAGCTTGCACCGCCACATCGCCAACACCTACAAATTCGATCCCTTCAGCCGGGGATTTGTCGAAGTGTTGGCCGCTCAGCAAACCAACGAGAATATGGATTGGTATCAGGGGACCGCCGACGCCGTCCGCCAGAATATCCGTTACGTTCACGAAGATGGCTGCAAGGAAGTTTTGATCCTGTCCGGAGATCAACTGTACCGCATGGATTTCCGCAAGATGATTGAAGAGCACCGCCGCAGTGGAGCCGATGCTACTTTGGCTGTGTTGCCGGTTCCGGAAGATCAAACACCGGGGTTGGGATTGGTACGCGTGGATGAAACCGGCCGCGTGCTCGGCTTCGTGGAAAAACCTAAGCAAAAGGAACAACTGGAACCGGTGCGCATGACTCCGGAATGGATGGCGAAACGCGGGGTTAAAGCCGAAGGCCGGGAATATCTGGCCAGCATGGGGACGTACCTGTTTTCCAAGGAATCCTTGATCCGCGTGCTCAACGCTCCCCCTCTGGCCACAGACTTCGGCAAAGAAATCTTCCCGCGCAGTATCAATGACATCCACGTTCACACTTATCTTTTTGACGGCTACTGGGAAGATGTCGGGACCATCAAAGCGTATCATGAAGCCAGCCTGGCTTTGACGACCGCCAACCCACCCTTTGATTTTCACCATCCCGATGGTGTGATTTACACCCGCATGCGGTATCTGCCGGCGTCGCGGGTTACCGCTGCCCACTTGCAAGAATGCCTGGTCAGCGACGGCTGCGTGGTTCAACCGGGGTCCATCATTCAAAAGGCC
>CAZPPD010000722.1:0-3557 GCA_964588185.1 uncultured Alcaligenaceae bacterium
CCGCATGAAAAATATCTATGCGGTGCCTCTGGAAATCACCAATATCCGCAGCTCCTGCGGCTGTCTGACATACAAAGCCAGCAAGAAAAGATTGGAACCCCAGGAAGAGGGATATATCGACATTAACATGGACGGAAGCCGCTTCAAGGGCCATAAAGTGATCTCGTTATACGTTACTGTTGGGCCGAAGTTTGTTTCCACTGCGACGTTTGTGGTTACCGCCAATGCCCGTACCGATGTGGTTTTTAATCCGGGACAAGTGAATTTTGGAGTGGTTTCCGCCGGAAGTGCGATAACCCAAACCATCGATGTTGAATATGCCGGGGACTTGGACTGGAAAATTCTTGAGGTACACAAGAGCCGAAACGCACCTTTTGACGTGGTTCCCCGCGAGATGTACCGGCAATCGAAGCGTTTATTCCGAAGCGGAAAAGTCGGTTACCAAATGGCGGTGACTTTGAAACCGGATGCTCCTCCCGGTCCATTCCGCGAAGAAATCCTGCTCAAGACCAACGATCCGGCCTCCCCGGTTTTAACCGTGGTTGCCGAGGGAAACATTCAGGCTTCCCTGACGGCCAGTCCGCAAAAAGTTAAACTTGGGGTTCTCAAAGTTGGCCAGGAAAAAAGTCAAAAGGTCATTCTCCGAGGGAACCAACCATTCCGGGTGGTTTCCGTTCAAGGTGCCGGCAATGGTTTTAGTGTTGATGTTCCTACCGCTACCAAAAATTTCCACATCCTCAATATTCGGTACCAACCACCTGCCCCTGGAACTATCCAGCGAAATCTGCTAATTCAGACTACTATGGGGAAGGGGGAAAGCGTCAGCGTCACCGTTCAGGCAACCGTGACTCCATGATGATCCAAGTTGAACCTCATGTTCGCTGTCCAATGGGATAATCCGGATGCTCTATCGCCAACTCTTTACGTCATTACAGTAACTTGGTGTGCTTTAACCGTTGCAGGGTTGGTTTTCCTGGGATTGTGGGCCCGATCTGAGAAATGGTGCCGGGGATTGGAAATTGCCGTCGGCAGTTTCGGCTTAGTTTTTTTCCTCTCCAAAGTTACCTGGTTCTCTCTGCCTGCCAATGCGGATAAACCTTACATACCGTTGCACCTTTGCAATCTTGCCGAAATTGCCGGTTACATTTCCTTATTAACCCGCTGGTATTGGCTCCGCCCGGTGCTTTATTTCTGGTCCTTGGGAGCAATTCAAGCCTTTGTGACCCCGGAAATGCGAGAAGGTCCGGTCACACCGGAGTATTGGTTCTTTTGGGGATCCCATGCCATGATCTTTGCCATGACGGCTTATGAGATCTTCGCCGCAGGCTTCCGGCCCTCCCTGCGGGATTTTGGCATAATTCTGTTGGCTTCGGTTATTTATCTCGCCGTGGTTTTTCCATTAAATTTGCTCATAGGCAGTAACTTTGGATATGTCGGTCCGGAAAGACCGAATGTTCCCAGCCTGATCGATTTTCTCGGCCCTTGGCCCCTGCGGGTTTTGTGGATGGCTTTGTTGGGAATCGCCGCTTTTCTGTTGGCGTGGCTGCCATGGGAAGTGGCAAGAATGGGTTCACGGCAGAAATCAGTTAGTTGACGTTTACTGGTCAGAGCGGTGTATGGATGAAGCGACAATCTATATCCACAGAATATCCCTGGGGATTTAGATTCCCCCGGAAGTGAAAGCCCTTATCCCAAAATTGCCTGGATCGGTGACCCCTCACATAGCGAGAGCGGCCGGTTTAAGCGATCGCGAAGTTGGAGGTGCGGGTCGATGCCTAGGCAATGGTAGATGGTTGCCGCTAAATCCCTGGGGTGAGTGGGATCCGTGTTGGGGAAAGCTGCAAAGCGGTCGCTGGAGCCGTGAACCACTCCGCCGCGAATGCCACCTCCGGCCAAGACGCTTGTAAATACGCTGGCCCAGTGGTCCCGGCCATCCGCACTTGCCCCTGCTCCGCCTTCGATGCGTTGGCCCACTCGGGGAGTGCGGCCAAATTCTCCCGTCCACACCACTAAGGTCTCATCCAGAAGTCCCCGCTGCTGCAAATCTTCCAGTAAGGCGGAAAAAGCTTGATCGGCAACCGGACATAGCCGGGTTCGCAAGTCGATGAAATTTCGCTGATGAGTGTCCCAGTAGACACTGACGTTGGTGATGCCATCATTCTGCCAAAAGACAGTTATCAGAGGTACTCCGGCTTCCACTAACCGCCGCGCTTGCAAGACAGCCTGTCCATGGATATTCCGGCCGTAGCGATCGCGTGTGCGGTCACTTTCCTTCGTCAGATCAAAAGCTTCGGCGACACCCCTCGACCGCAACAAGGAAAAAGCCCGCTGGTAATGAGCATTCATGCTTTGGATATCGGATTGCGTTTCCATGCGCGAGGTCTGCCGCTCCATTTGCCGCAGCAACGCTTGGCGGTCGTCTAGGCGGGGATTGGTCATTTCGGCATGCAAGCTAAACTCGCCCACCCGGTATTCGGGAAGATTGGCATTGGCATCGATTCGCAAAGGGGAATGTTGCGAACCCAGCCAACCCGCTCCGCGTCCCCGCGACTGTTCCACGAATCGCGGAGCCCCATTCGGTACCTCGGGCATCATGGAAACAAATGGCGGCAACGGCCCCCGGCCCCGATTCAGATAAGACATGACCGCCCCGTAACTGGGCCAATCTTCCGATTCGGGAGCATTGCGGTTTGCTACGCCTCGTCCTGTAAGCAAATAATGAGTGGCAGTCAGATGAGCGACATCTGTGTGCGTCATCGAGCGAATGATTGCCACCTTGTCGGTGAGCTGAGCCATCTTCGGGAAATGCTCGCAAACTTGAATCCCGGGAACGTTGGTCGCAATGGGTTGAAACTCGCCGCGGTATTCCACAGGAGCATCGGGTTTCATGTCCCAGGTATCTTGCTGCGCCGGACCGCCCCACATGAAAAGGACAATGCAAGCCTTAGCCGGCCGCCGCCGAGAAGATGATTCGCTAGCTGACGCTCCTTGGAGGAGTTGCGGCAAAGTCAGCCCAAACAAACCCAAAGAACCGACCCGGAGAAATTCTCTCCGGTTTAAGGGCGGGACCTCATAGAATCCTTTGCACGGGATTGATTTCATTCCGGTACCAACCAGGTAAAGATTCCTAACATACGATTTTATAGCATTACTTGAGCTGGTGTGAAGGAAAAGGCGTCAGATACACGTCAGATACCTTTTTTGCCGGAACGCCCTTCGGGTGGTTTGCACAAATGGTATCTGATTCCCTTTCCGCAAACTTGAGTAGCGCTTTAATTGTTTATTTAATGGGAAAAAATCTGCAAATGCTACGAAAAAAAGGAGAGGTGTCGGCACTGCATCCGGGTCCGAAATGCATCACTGGACGATCCCTCATAACATACATATTTTGACGGGGAATCTTGTTACCAACAAATCCAACCATCAGAGGTAACCCAGCTATGCAAAAACGAGAAAACGCTGTTACGTTTAAAGGGAATGGCATCACTTTAGTCGGTCCGGAACTGAAAGCCGGGGATGCCGCTCCTGATTTTGCTTGCTTGAATAACGGACTGGAA
>CAZPPD010000723.1:0-3555 GCA_964588185.1 uncultured Alcaligenaceae bacterium
CGAGCAGCGGTTCGCTTTGGGGTGGGGTATAGGGCGCCGGTCCTCCATGGGCGATGACGGCGCGATGTAAGTCGTTCAACAAACGCCCGGCGGAATTAACCAACGCCCGCAGCATTGAGGTCTTTCTCCGTAATGAGGAAATTATTTTTGTTTTCAGAAAGGTAAGCTGGATGCGATTCCGTCATTCATGACTTTGTCCCTTCCATGGATTCCATGATATCACGACTGGAGAAAGGCTCAAGCAATATAGATTTTTCCATCCCGCAAAAGGAAATTGCGAGCACTAAAAATCGTCGCAAAAGTCCTTCATCTGAGCTATAGTGACCTCTCAATCCTTGATTTAATTGGAATCCGAATTCTGGCGATGGGAGCGACAACTATGTTTTTTGATATTCGAAAATTCATTCCAATGGTTTTGGTTCTGATTGCTTTTGCTTGGCATTTTGGCATGGGAACCAATGCAATCGGCGGCGAAAAGAAAAAGCGGCCCAACATTCTTTTTGCCATATCGGATGATCAATCCTACCCCCACGCGAGTATTTATGGCTGCACTTTCGTAAACACTCCCGCCTTTGACCGTGTAGCCAAGGAGGGAATTCTTTTCAAGAACTGCTACGCCGCTTCAGCTGGGTGTAGTCCTTCGCGAGCGGCATTATTGACCGGAAGGCATACCTGGCAACTCAAGAACGCCGGTACTCACGCCAGTTCCTTTCCCACCGAATTCATCGTCTATCCAAGGATACTGGAAGAAGCTGGTTACTTTGTCGGCTACACGGGAAAACCTTGGGGACCGGGGAATTGGCGAGCCAGCGGGCGAACGCGGAATCCCGCCGGCCCGGCTTTTAATAAGGTGCGGTTAAAGACTCCTCCTGCCAGAGCTATCAACCGCACGGACTACGCCGGAAATTTCAAAGCCTTTCTGAAGGCACGGCCAAAGAACAAACCCTTTTGCTTTTGGTACGGAGCAACCGAACCGCATCGGGCTTACCAGAAAGGGATCGGCTTAAAGTCCGGGAAAAAGCTCAAGGATGTGCAAGTACCCTCCTTCTTGCCGGACACTGAATTGGTTCGAAGTGATTTGTTGGACTACGCTTTTGAAATTGAACATTTCGACAGCCACTTGCAAAAGATGCTGCGATTGTTGGAGCAAATGGGCGAGTTGGACAACACCCTCATTCTGGTCACCAGCGATAATGGAATGCCTTTTCCCCGAGCCAAAGCCAACCTGTACGAATACGGCACGCACGTCCCGATGGCCATTCGTTGGGGAGACCGCACGCAGGGTGGGAGAGTGGTGGATGATTTCGTTGGCTTTGTGGATTTTGCCCCGACCTTTTTGGCAGCGGCTGGATTGAAGCCGCACAAACAGATGACCGGGAAAAGCCTGATGAAGATTCTTCTCTCCAAGAAACACGGGCAAGTTGATCCAACGCGAACGCGGGTGTTTACCGCGCGGGAGCGACACTCTTCCTCACGGGTAAATAATCTGACTTATCCCTGCCGGGCCCTTCGAAAGGGCGATTATTTGTATATCCGGAATTTTGCACCCGAGCGCTGGCCGGCGGGAGATCCTCGGGGAGTAAAAGGGGCACCGTTTGGTTATTACGACATTGATGGCTGTCCCACGAAAACCTTCCTGATTGAGAACCGCAAGAAGTTTCCCAAGTTCTTTGAACTTGCCGTTGCCAAACGACCGGCCCATGAGCTCTACCATATTCCGAGTGATCCCGGAAATCTTAAGAATCTGGCTGCAGATCAAAAAAATGCCAAGGAATTTCAGGAACTGAAAACGGAATTGGAGGCTTACCTGCGGGAAACCGGAGACCCTCGCGTTCTTGGGAACGGGGATGTGTGGGAGACCTACCGGCGCTACAGTCCGATACGTAAATTCGAATAGTTTGGATTAATGGAGTGCGGTGCTCGGAGATATCCGAACACCGTACTTTGAAGAAGACAACACTATTCCAGAATTTTGATTTTAATATTCCGGAACCAAATTAATTGCCCGTGGTCTTGCAGGGCGATATAACCGGTTAGCGGACGGTCCTTCATGGCTGATTTGGATAGGTCTACATCTACAATTTGTTCCCCGTTGAGGGCGACTTTCATATTGGAACCTTGGCAAGTCACGACCATCCGATTCCATTCTCCAGCAGGCTTGGCCATGTTTTTGCTGGGAGGAGTCGTTCTAATAACACCGCCACAATCGTGGTGCGTTAGTTTTCCTTTCTTGCCATAGGAATCCAGAATTTGCACTTCGATTCCGGTATCCACCGGGTTCTTTTTCGAGCCGATACGTACGTGAACGCCGCTGTTGCCGCCCTTGGGATGTTTGTACTCCAGGTCCAAGACAAAATCCTTGTACTTCTTTTTGGTCCAGAGGTAGGAACCATAGCGTTGCCACCCTTTTTCCCCGGGTCGGGGCATTAGGGTCAGGATGCCGCCTTTTTCGACCATCCAGTTTCCTTCGGTTTTAAAACCCTTCAGGTTTTTGCCATTGAAGAGTTTGACGAATCCGCTTTTATCCTGGGCATTGATGGATTGGGCAGAGAAACCTGTGAGAACAACTGCGAATCCAAATGCTGTCAGCCAAGTCCGAACGATCATGAATAGGCTCCTTTTTTGGGTAACTCATTTGTGGAAACGAACAAAATTATCTTCCGTGGTAAATGGAAGGCTGCAACCAAAAAATTCATTTTTCTCGCTTTGGCCATAAGCCGGCAAGTGTTTTCTTCTCGACTTTTTGAAAGGATGATATAGTAGGGAAAATATTGCCAAGAGGCTGGTGTCGAGAACAGGCGGAACGATCCATCCTCCATCCGTTTCCAAAGGTTAACCTGTGAATTCTTCACTCCTCCATTTCTTGATTGCCGGGCTGATCCCTCTAACCACTCCTGCTATGGCTCGGACAACAGAATATGATGGTCCAATAGACACAACTACTTTCCTCGAAAAATCCACCGATATTCTGTTTGTCCGGTGTATAAATCCTCAAGTGCGAACAGTTCCAAACGAACCGGACATAATCCTAACTCAAGTAGAAATCCTTGCGGTTTACAAAGGGAAGCGAAAAATCGGCATCGCCGACTTGGCCTATACTTCCTCACCCATGCAGGCCGGCAAACGGTATCTCATGGCCAGCTTTGGTAATTCCGGCACGGATCTGGATTTCTTGGCCAAAGGAGGAAAAGCAGTTACCGAAATCCCCTCTTTCGTTAGCCTGCAATCCTTGGAGGACAAAAAACTCGAGGACAAAGTTCAAGCTATCTTCAACGCGGCAGCGGTAAGAGTCACCGATCCAATGCATGTCCTGGTGATTTTGTTGGCGGTGTTGGGAATTTTGTTCGGCATCTCTCAACATAAAACCTATGGGCGAATCTTCAAAGTGGTTCCTATTCTGATCTTTGCATACTTCATTCCCACTCTCTTGTCCAACTTGCGGGTCATACCCGTCCAAGGGAGCTTCCCGCTTTATACCTTTGTTACCTCATGGTTATTACCGGCAAGCCTATTTCTGTTGACGTTATCGGTGGACATCCCCGGCATTTTTCGCCT
>CAZPPD010000724.1:0-3552 GCA_964588185.1 uncultured Alcaligenaceae bacterium
TGAATTTGGACCTGTGTTTTAACTTACTTGACTATTTTTTGTCCACACCGCCTAGATTTAAGGAAAATCCACTTTCCTGTTTCGTTGGCAAAAACAGCGAAGAAATTGGTGGGGGTAAAGGTGGGAAAATCAATTTAATTCTTACAAATCAATGGTTCAAAGATGTAAAATATCGTTTCTGACAACAGCTTCATTTTACGCAGCATTTTTTCCCAGGTTGGAAAAAAACTGATTTTTTTAATTCGCAAATATCATTTGCTTATTCTTTGATGGGTGCACCATGGAAAACTGGAGTTGCAACCAAGGCCATCAAAGGGAAAATGACCATCCCGTAGATCCTTCTTCCTGTCCTGTTTGTGGAGATTCCTCCATTTACCCTATTTCTCCAACCGTTCACATGGATGGAGACAGCACCCAATCGGAAAAGATTAATCAAACTAATGCAGATGCCACCGTTGCCTTTGAACAGAAAAAGACCCAACACCAAGATCAAACATTAAACTTTGACCCGGCTGACCAAGAAAACGAGCCTTCACTCGATCAAACGGCCAACTTGGAAGATTCCGGCCAACAATCCCCAGCGAATATTTCCAATGACAAAACCGAACAGATTCCTAAGCAATCCTCAGAAATTCAAGAGGTTCCTCAAGGCAACACTTCCATTCTGCAACAAGAAAGTGAGCTAAACCAGACAGGGGAATGGAAATCAGAAGTTTTGGATTCCACGGTCGATGTCACCGCCAAAAATGAGGAAACGGACCGGGGCTCCTTTTGGTCCGACACCGCAAATCTGAACAACGCTTCCCAAGATCAAATCACCAATAGCAGCACATTCATTCCTTCGGATAAGCTTGCCAACTTGGAAGACAAAACGCAAGATATGACCGTGGATCAATCTTCACCGGAGGGTGCATCGGCCAAAGGAGAAGATACCGACCAGCTCAATCTAATGGCCCAAAGTGATGATTCTTTGGCCGAAAAGCCGACACAGCGCCGAGAGGGAAGAATTCCCTCGCCCCGGGAACAGCGGGCGGGAACTAAACCGGTGGTTGCCGGCTACGAAATTCTTGGCGTTCTTGGTCGCGGCGGCATGGGGGTGGTTTACAAAGCCCGCCAATTGGGATTAAACCGCATGGCTGCTCTGAAAATGGTCCTTAGCGGAGCCCATGCAAGTACAAAAGACCTAGCCCGATTCCGCATCGAAGCTGAGGCAGTTGCCGATTTACAACATCCCAACATCGTACAGATCTATGAGGTAGGCGAGCACAACGATCTGCCATTCTTCTCCCTGGAATTTGTCGAAGGCGGAACGCTTCAGGACAAAATGGACGGCACCCCCATGAAGTTTGAGGAAGCCGCCCAACTGATCGAAATATTGGCCCGGGCTGTCTTTTGTGCCCACCAAAAAGGGATCATTCACCGCGACCTCAAACCGGCCAATATTCTGCTAACCCCGGAAGGCCAACCCAAAATTACTGACTTCGGTCTCGCTAAACGGATTGATGAAGACGCCGGGCAAACCGGGACTGGAGATATCCTGGGAACCCCAACCTACATGGCCCCGGAACAAGCCGAGGGCAGGATTAAGGAAATCGGCACTGGAACCGACGTGTATGCGTTGGGAGCCATTCTCTACGATTTGCTGACCGGCCAGCCGCCCTTCAAGGGATCCACGATCATGGATACCCTGCACCAAGTGTTGAATGATCAGCCCGTTCCTCCCTCACGTCTGCAGCCGAAACTTCCACGTGATCTGAATGTCATCTGCTTGAAATGCTTGGAAAAGGACCCTGCCAAACGGTATTCCACGGCCGAAGCATTGGCCGATGACCTGCGTGCCTTCTTAAACAATGAACCCATTCAAGCACGTCCGGCAACGATATGGGAAAGGTCAATCAAATGGGTCCGGCGCCATCCGGCAGGAGCAGCCTTGGTCGGGGTGTGTTGTTTGGGGATTATTTCATTGACGTTTGGGGGCTATGTTTGGGCCAATCGCGAATCCGATTTACGCCATGAAGCGGAGCTACGAAAACAGGAAGCTGTGGACCAAAAAAAGGAAGCAGAAACACAACGATCCATCGCCGTCAAGAATTACTACATGGCCCGTGAGGCAGTAGACGAAATGCTGACCCGGGTTGCTGAAACGCGTTTAGCCCGCGAACCGCGAATGACCCGGCTTCGCCGGGACTTATTACAAAAAGCTCTGAAGTTCTACCAGGATTTCCTTCAGGATATGGGTGACGATGAATCGGTCCAGTGGGAAACCGCCCAAGCTTATCGCCGCGTGGGCCACATTCAGGAATTACTCGGGGATTATAAAGAATCCCAGGAGGCTTATAATTCTGCGATCGGTTTGCTGAAAAAATTGGCGGCAAAAAATGCGGACACGAAATATCAATTGGCCTTAGGGACTTCCTATCAAGGATTGGGAACGGTATTGCAGGCGACGGGGCAGCTATCTCTTGCTCGGGATAAATACGCCACCAGTGTCTATACCTTGTCGGCATTGAAACAAGACAACCGACCCCGGGATAAGGAAATACCTCTGGAATTGGGGAAAGCCTACAACAATCTGGGCACATTATTGTTAAACTTTGACAAGAACGAAGCGAAGAAAGCATTTCACCAAGCCATTACCCTGTTAGAAAAGAATGCCGTTCAGCAACGTTCGAAACTTCAGTTGTCGCGGGCTTGTACCAATCTGGCAACTCTCGTAGCCGATTCCAATACCGATGAAGCGATAGGCTGGTATGAAACAGCAATGAATGCACAGAAACAACTGGTGGCCGATGCCCCGGAGGTTTCCGAGTATTGGGAGGAGTTGGGCCGCACCTTCCTGAACCTGGGCGAACTCTGGCACCAGCATAAAAAGGCATACCAAAAAGCCGGGAACTATTACAAAGATGCGCAAAAGCTGTTTGTTGATTTGACAGATCATTACCCGGATGTCATTGATTATCGCAATCTGTTAGCCCTGACCTATAACAATCAAGCTCTTCTTTTCCGCGCCAAAAAACAATTTGACGAAGTCCAAGAGTACCGCAAGAAAGCCCAAGAGCAATGGGCAAAGCTGGTAGTAAAAGCCCCGGATTATCCCAACTACAAGTTGAACCTTGCCCGCTGCCTCCAGGAAGAGGCCTTTTATTACCATGGGCGGAAAGAACTACCCAAATCAATAGCGTCGCTCCGACAAGCGGTGAAACTCCTACAAGAAATTTCGGACCAATTCTCCGCCAAAGTGGAATACCAGATGGAACTAATCAGAAGCTTGCACGATCTGGGCAAAATCTATGCGGCCGCTAACAATGCTCCCTTGGCCGAAAAAAACTATCGCTCGGCAATTAAGAATCTGGAACAACTGGGAAAAAAGCAAACGAAGTTACCCCAAGCCTGGGAAGACTTGAGTATCACCACCAATGTCAACTTGGGTTTGCTTCAGGTTTACACGAAACGCACCAAAGAATCTGAGCCGCAGTGGCGAAAGGTCATCCACTTTCAGGAGAAACAAGTTCAACGCCATCCCGAGATGCCCAAGGCTCATACAAACCTTGC
>CAZPPD010000725.1:0-3550 GCA_964588185.1 uncultured Alcaligenaceae bacterium
ATTCCTATCTAATAATTATAAAGTCCATGTTAAAAACATTACTCCCAATCAAGCTCGCGACTTTATTGAACGCGCCAAGCATTTAAACACCACCCGGCCGGACCGCTTCGCCGAAATCACACGCCCGCTCGATCAGGAAATGGGAGAGCTGCAAGGCCGTTTGCGCAGCTTCGAAAACCTCTCCAAGATTCCGGAACCGGGACAAACTAAATCCATGGATCCTTTCGCCTTTGTCGCCTTAGATGAAATCCCCGCTTCCCCGTGGTTTTCCATTGGTGACCTGCGTATCATCGCCGGCAACGAAGAGGGCTGGTACGAGCAGATGAAAGCGCGGGTCAAAAAGACCCCGCAGAGTTACATCAACAATGTGCCCGAACATCGGGATGCCCTGGTTGCCTTCCAAAAAGAAGTGAAAAACGGCAACGGCGAAGAAGCTATCTCCGAGCTTTCCTCTCAGTTGTCCGCCCGAAGATCCAGGATTATTGGCGAATATGTAGAGCTCCAGAAAAAAATCAAAAAACTGTCTGCCCAACGGGATAACCTCAAGCCGGACGGCAAAGAGAATACCGCAAAAGTCATCGCTCAGAAAAAGATCCGGCTGGATGAGGAAATTGGTGACAAAAAACAAAAAGCAGCAGAACTCCTCGCTCACGAAGTGATGACTTGGCCTCTGGAAGCGGAAATCACAACGGACGATGGCAAAAAGAAAGTCAACAAGGCCGAGGAGAGCAAGGCCCGGCTTCGCTATCACCTGCGAGCGATGTTCCGCGATGACCCCGGTTTTGAAGGTATGGCGGATCGCTATCTACAAGAACCCAGGCGCGAAAAGTTATACCTCATGTTCTACCATCTCTCCCGAGATTTGGGTGAGATCGAATCGCCTTTCCGCCGCTTTCTCAAGGAACGCGACCAAAAGCGAATCGACGACTTGTTGGAACGGTTGCCGAGTCCGGGCGATTATGATCCCGAGAGCCAAAAGTTCCGGATGCTCCACTTGAACTTCATGGAAACCCGTTTCCCGGATCTTTACGAAACGGCCATCCGGAAGTCGCAAAGTCGATCCTTTGCCGAAATCAATAAGGATATCAAAGCCGTCCTCGCCAGCTACGATGCTCTGGGGGAAGCCTACCGGGTAACTATCGGCAAAGACGAACTTACGCCGGAAATGGTAAAAGAATTCAACAGCAAACGCGAAGACTTCTTTCAAACTGTCGCGGAAGTTTCTTCCAAAGTGAATCCCTATCCCGGCGAAGACACCGTCGGCGACCGCATCGGCAGCCTGATGACCCTTCGCGGCGATGTCCATCCCCCCTCGCAGGAATTATTAAACCTGGAGATGACCTTTAACTCCGTCCGGCCCTTCATGTGGTCTTGGATTATTATGCTCGTCAGTGTCCTATTCTTCTGCCTTAGCCTTGGTTTGAATTCCAGAATTTGCCACATCCTCGGCTTTTCGGCCTTCGCCGTTTCCCTGGTATTCCAGTGCTTTGGTTTCGTTACCCGTATCCTGATTTCCGGACGAGCACCCGTTTCCAACATGTACGAGACGGTGATCTGGGTCGCCTTTATGTCCAGCATCTTCGCCCTGATTCTCGAAGCCATTTACCGCCGCAAGGTAATCGCTTTGGCCGGGGCATTGGTAGCGACCATCGGCTTAGTGTTGGCCGATGCCTTGCCCCTTGCCTTGGACCCCAAGATCAGTCCCTTGACTCCAGTTCTCCGGAGTAACTTCTGGTTGACCATTCACGTGCTCACTATTGTGAGTAGTTATGCCGCCGGCACCTTGGCTTGGGGCTTGGGAAATATCTCCCTGATCATGATTGTGTTCGGGTCAACTAACAAACTAACCATTAGGATGCTATCCAACTTCACTTACCGGGCCTTACAAATAGCCGTGTTGCTCCTGGCCACGGGAACCTTTCTTGGCGGCTGGTGGGCAGCCTATTCCTGGGGCCGTTTCTGGGGATGGGATCCGAAAGAAGTTGGTGCTTTGGTTGCCCTGCTAGCCTATGTGATTCCACTGCACATGCGCTATCTCGGCTGGATCAAGGACTTCGGCCTAGCTGTATCGGGAATCCTTTGCTACGCCTTCATTCTGCTTTCCTGGTACGGGATTAATTTCTTCATGCCGGGCGGGCTACACAGCTATGGCTTCGGCGGAGGTGGAGAAGGCTGGGTCTTTTGGACCATGTGTTTGAATATCGAATGGGTGATTGCCGCTTCTCTGATGTATCGCTTTCGCGTCATGAATCCGGCAGTATAACCAATCACCAAAATCTAATGAACCTCCTGGGCAAAGTCGGCAATACTGGCTTTGCCCTTTTTCATTCATATTCTGACTTTATGTACCGCTTCATGCTGAAATCGAAAATCCACCGGGCCAAGGTTACCGATGCGAACCTGAATTATGAGGGAAGCTTGACCTTGGACGAAGCTTTGATGGAAGCTGCTGATCTGCTTCCGTTTGAAAATGTCCATATTTGGAATGTCACCCAAGGTACCCGGTTGCAAACCTACTTGATGGTCGGCAAACGGGATTCGGGAACTGTCTGTATCAACGGAGCAGCAGCTCATCTAGTCCATCCGGGAGACATTGTTATTATCGCTTCTTTCACGATGCTGGATGATGTCCCAGCCAAGACCTACAAGCCGGAAATTGTCTTTGTGGATGATCAGAACCGACAGGTTAAAAATTAGTAGCTGGATTTGCTGGAGTTCAGTTCTTTGGTAGCTGGATTCACCTGAATTCAGCCGGACTAGCCATCGGCTGAATTGTGGCAAATTCAGCTACAAACAGTCCTCCTTACTCGCAAATCTCCCCCTTCTTCCCAATCAAACAGAATCAAATCCGCCGGATAGCCCTCTTCCAACCTTCGTTCCGGGAGACCAAAAAAGGCCCGCGGATTCGCAGTTGCCATCAGAATGGCCTCCGCCAAGGATACCCCCGCAAAGCGTACCAGGTTGCCGACACAATTATCTGTAAAAGCCCACGATCCGGCCAAGTAACTGGCCCCGGCAACCATGATCTTTCCTTCCGGCAGGATCTCCAAATCCGTTCCCCATTCGCAGTATTTTCCGGCTGGCATACCGGCGAGTGAGCTGGCGTCGCAAGTGAGAATCACTCGCGAAGGTGTTTTGCCGCGAACCAGGCACTTGACCACCGAAGGCGGCAGATGATGGCCATCGGAAATCAGACTGGCCCAAAGGTCATCGTTTGCCAGTTGCTCCCAAATGTAATTCCGATGGCGTGGGAGAATTGCATGGGCCCCATTGCCAAGATGAGTGCTTAGTCTCGCCCCTGCGGCTACCGCTTCCCGGATTTGCTCGGCATTAGCGGCGCTATGGCCGATGGCTACGCGAATATTGACTTGCAACAACTTTTCGATGAACGCGATCGCACCCGGTAACTCCGGGGCCAAGGTAACCAGGCCAATCTTGCCCCCCGCCGCTTCTTGTAAGCGGGAGAATTCCCCCCAATCCGGCTTGCGAATAAATTGAACTGCGTGTGCTCCTCGGGCGTCAGCTTGACCGACATTCCCGGCAGTCCGTC
>CAZPPD010000726.1:0-3547 GCA_964588185.1 uncultured Alcaligenaceae bacterium
GGCCAGTGCCTTCATCAAGAGCATGCGGGGCAGCAACCCTGATGCGGCAGTGTATTGGCTAGCGCGAATGTTGGAATCGGGAGAAGACCCCCGCTTTATTGCTCGCCGCATGGTTATCTGTGCCTCCGAGGATGTGGGTAATGCCGACCCGCAAGCGTTAGTGGTCGCCGCGGCAGCTTTGCAAGCGGTTGAATTTGTCGGCTTGCCCGAATGTCAATTGGCACTCTCCCAAGCGGTCACCTACATCGCTACTGCACCGAAATCCAATGCTGCCACCGTGGCAATCAGCCGGGCTCGCGAGGATGTCCGCCAGGGGCGAACCCTGGAGGTTCCGAAACATCTGCGGGACGCCCACTACCAAGGAGCCCGGAATCTCGGCCACGGCGAGGGTTATCAATACAGCCACAATTTTTCGGATGGATATGTAGAGCAAATGTATTTGCCCGAGGATCGCCGCTATTATGAACCCGTGGATCGGGGTTACGAATCGGAAATACGCAAACGGATGGAAAAATTGAAAAAGAAACCCGAAAAAGAATAAATCATTCCAATTTGACCTACTTGTCCTCCCCCGCCTTTGCCGGATACGATAAGTCATCCCCATAAACCAGTTTTCAACCAACCAATACGTGCGAATCATGAATGTTTTGAAGATTTTCCCAGTGCTGGCCATTTCACTAATTTCCCCGGTTACGCTTTTGGCTCAACAAAAAGCGATTAATCAAGTTATTGCCGAGAATGGCAAAGAAACCTGGGCAATGGCCAAAAAGATTTGGGGTTGGGCCGAGCCTGGTTTCCAGGAAGAGAAATCCGCCAAATTACTCGCCGATCGCTTGGAGAAAGCCGGGTTCGAAGTGGAAAGAGGAGTAGCCAAAATTCCCACCGCGTTTGTAGCAACCATGGGCAAAGGCTCTCCCGTGATCGGTATTATGGGAGAATATGATGCCCTGCCTGGTCTGTCTCAGGAATCCGTACCCTATCGAAAGATCCGCAAAGAAAACAAGTGGGGGCATGGTTGTGGGCACCATCTGTTCGGCGTAGCCGCCCTGTCGGCCAGTTTGGCTTTGGCGGAAGAAATCAAAGCTGGAAGAATCAAAGGAACCCTACGATATTACGGTTGTCCTGCCGAAGAAGGCGGAGCGGCACGGGTTTTTATGGTGCGTGAAGGTCTGTTTGATGATTGCGACATCGCTCTGCATTGGCATCCCAGCAGCCGCAACTCCGCCGGTACGGCAACGAACCTATCGCGGGTGGCAGCAAAATTCCGCTTTTATGGCAAGGCAGCTCATGCGGCAGGAGCACCCGATCAGGGCAGGTCTGCATTGGATGGCGTGGAATTAACCAACCATGCCTCCCAATTACTCCGCGAACATACTCCGGACTTCACTCGCATTCACCATGTCATCACCGCCGGCGGGGCTGCCCCGAATGTCGTCCCGGACTTCGCCGAGGTTTATTATTATGTTCGCCATCCGGAAGCCGAGGTGGTTCGCAAGGTTTACCAACGATTGGTGAAGTGTGCCAAGGGGGCTGCTTTGGCCACCGAGACCAAGTTAGAGATCATCTACCTCGGCGGCACCAAACAAATCATCCCAAACTCGACTCTTGCTCAGATAGCACTGGAAAATCTGCGGGAACTGAATGACCTGAGTTACAACGACGAAGAGGTCAAATTTGCCCTAAGGATTCAAGACACCCTTCCCCGAAAACTTCCGCTGGAAACCATTACCCGAGTTACCGACTCCAGTGGACTGCAGGGAAAAGGCTCGACAGATGTCAGTGATGTCTCCTGGGTGGTGCCGACGGGCGGATTCCGAACCGCCTGCTGGGTCCCGGGAACTCCAGGGCATTCCTGGCAAGCAGTTGCCGCAGGCGGGATGAGTATCGGCCGCAAAGGGATGGACCTTGCTGCCCGCGTTTTGGCTGCCACTGCGTTGGACCTCTACAAGAATCCCCAATTGGTGGCTGCCGCCAAAGCCGAGCATCGCCAACGACTCGGTGGCAGGACCTATCGCTCCCTACTCCAACCCGGGCAGGAACCTTCCTTGGGTTACCGCAATCCCCCGCGCCGAAATCCCAAGCTTTTGGGGGATGATGGAGACCAGGGAGACGGAGACCAGTAGATTCGATGCCGGGCTTTTTGCCATTGATGCTCAACCAGATAACTGAACCGGTGAGCCCCCCGGACAATTTCATTGCGGGAATCCACCAATCCATTAGAATCTAATCACATTTATCCACCAAAAATCTTCCCTCCCGGAGGCAAGTATGAACCGGAGAACATTTCTAAAGAATTCCAGCGGAACCGTAGCAACTGCAGGAGTTTTGGCAGCCGGAGCCGTTGCCAAAGCCGGTCCCAACGAACGGGTTCGAGTTGGCTTCATGGGAACTGGCGGTCGAGCCCTCAGCCTTATCCGCACTTTCGCCGCCAATCGGTCTGTAGAAATTGTTGCCCTTGCCGATGTTGATAGCCGTAAATTCGCCCGAGCACTTGCCGAAGTCCAACAACGGCAGAATCGGCAGCCGCGAACCGAACGCGATTTCCGCCGCTTGATTGATGATCGCAATATCGATGCTTTGGTCGTGGGAACTCCGGACCACTGGCATGCCATTCCAACTATCCTGGCCTGTATGAACAACAAGGATGTCTATGTTGAAAAACCCGACGGCCACAACATGGAGGAAGGAAAACGCATGGTGGCTGCCATGCGCAGGCATCGCCGCATTGTACAGATGGGATCGCAACACCGCTCTACCACACGGCTGCAATCTGCATTAGAATTCATCGGCACCGGGGCTTTAGGCCGCTGCCTTGTCGCCAAAGCCTGGGAAAGCTCCCGCCAAGGTTCCATCGGCCGCCCTGCCGATAGCAATCCACCCCAAGAAGTCGACTATGACATGTGGCTTGGCCCTGCACCCCGCCGTCCTTTCAACCGCAATCGCTTCCATGGCAGGTGGCGTTGGTTCTACGATTACGGCACCGGCGACCTTGGCAATGATGGAGTGCACCGCCTCGATATGGCGTTTGCCATGCTGAATGCGGCTTGCCGGGCTCAGAATGATCCGCAATTGTCCTTGCCAACCTCGGTCTACGCCAGCGGCGGCAAGTGGTATTTTGATGACATGCAAGAATGGCCCGATGTCATGCAGGTCAACTACGAATATGGTGGAGCCAAGCCGAAGCTGCTCACTTACGAGATGCGCATATGGAATCCCTATCCCATGAATGGCGAATCCGAAGGAGCAGCCGTCTTTGGGGATCGCGGTTATCTGGTGATTGGCAACAATGGCTGGCGTGCCTACGGCCCCAACAACCGCGTTATCCGCGAGGGCCGAGGAGACAGTCACGAGCGACCTCATGTCCAAGACTTCATCGACTGCGTCCAAAACCGCCGCAGGCCGAAATGTGATCTGGAAACCGTAGGGCATCCCGCTTCGATCCTGTGTCATGCCGGCAATATTTCCGTCCGTCTTGGCCGAAAGCTAACGCTTAACCCGGAAACCGAAATGTTTGTCGAGGACCGGGAAGCCAATGCCATGCGATCCC
>CAZPPD010000727.1:0-3538 GCA_964588185.1 uncultured Alcaligenaceae bacterium
GGCCAAGTAGTTGGTTTGGCCCCACTTTCCGTGCACGGTGTGGGTATCATTGTCCGTCGGATCCATGGGGCACCACAAGATGGGAAAACGCTCATCCCGAACGCCTTTGATCCAAATCCCGTGGGTATGGTGACCCTCACATTCCCGGCCGATGGTAGGGGTGGAAACCCAATCATGGCCGTTGTAATGGGTGACTTTGGTTTCCCCCTTTTCTCCCCCCTCGCAGGAATCATGGTATTTGCGGTTGCGTTTATGTTTTTGAACGTGGTTAAAGACTTTCTTGTACACCGGCCCATATTCCAGAAACGGCATTAAGTGAGCAAACCAGCTTCCGAAGACTTGAGAGCGATTCCTTAAATGTCCTCCATTCGGGCGGACATCCAAAAAGTAAGGATAAACGCCGAAATAAGTGGGCATTTCCTTGTTTTCGGTGTGGAAATTGGCCACAGCCAGAGTGATTTCTTTCAGGTTGCTTTGACATTGGGCGCGGGCAGCAGCTTCTTGAATTTTCGAGATTGCCGGGAGAAGAAGTCCAATCAAAATGGCCACGATGGCAATGACCACCAGCAATTCGATCAAGGTAAAGGCGGACCTTGTACGATTGTTGCGGAGCATTTGACCCATGGGGACACTCCAACTTTAAGAAATGATTAATGATTGGGAGATAGAGTCTATTTGCACTCAAGTGGGAATAATTGTCAAGTAAAAATCAATTCCCTTTTATGAGTTCGAAAAAAGATGCTTTAACAAGAAGTGTTTAAATGATTGGTCAACAATTCAAATAAGGCGTCTAGCGATTGAACAATTACCTTGGTCTCGCCTAAAACGGGCATGAAATTGGTATCCCCGTTCCACCGGGGAACGATGTGCCAATGAATGTGTCCGGGCAACCCCGCCCCGGCTATCCGCCCGAGGTTCAGACCAATATTAAAGCCGTCGGGCCGAATAATATCCTGAAGGGCTTGCACCATTTTTTGCAGCGTCTCCATAACCTGCAGCATTTCTCCCGCTTACAAGTCCTGTAATTGGGCCTTGTGGGCACAGGGGGCAACCAATAGGTGGCCATTGTTGTAGGGGAAGCGGTTGAGGACCACCAAGGTTTCCGAATTGCGTTGCACGATCAGGTTTTCGCGGTCGTTTTGTTCCGCCAATCCCTTACAGATAAAACAAGGGTCAGTATTTTCCGGTTTCTTCGGGCTGGCAACATAAGCCAGTCTCCAAGGTGCCCAAAGGTGATCCATGGTTAGTCCCTCTCCACCGGCATTTTAACGCTGTGGCTTCTGTGACCTCTGTGGTTTTTTTGGGTTAGGATGTAAAGTAACATCCAACTGCAACCCGTATTATTTAAACATCTGAGTAAGTATAAAATAAAGTACTTGGTTTCTTGTGAGATTCAAATCGTATGGCGACTAAACATCCGGTAATCCGATTCCATTTCATTCTTGCCATTGTCTTGGCGATTCTGGGGACGATTTTCTTTTGGTGGCTCTTTCAGGGACGGTATGACTTTCGCCATTTCCTGGTTTGTTGGCTGATTACGGTAAATATCCTTACCTTTTGTTATTACGGGTATGACAAAGTCCGGGCACGCGGAAAAAACAGCCGGATTCCGGAGGTACTCCTCCATAGTTTGGCAATAGCCGGCGGAAGCCCGGCGGCTTTTATTGCCATGCGTGTCTTCCGCCACAAAACGGTCAAAGGAAAATTCCAGATCTTCTTCTGGTGCATAGTGGTCCTGCAGACGGTTTTGGTCTTATGGCTGATCAAGCAATGGATATGGAATTAATCGCCGCAATCCAGCAAAACGGATTCTTCAATCGACCAGATCTTCCCCACTTTCTAAGATAACAAAGACTGAATTCAGTACTTTGCACACGAGAAAAAAACATGAAGAGGCAAGATCTTCGGAATGTAGCGATCATTGCGCACGTCGACCATGGCAAGACCACCTTGGTGGATGAGATGATGCGGCAATCCGGTTTATTCCGGGAAGGCGAGCTAAAGGAAACCTGCATCCTCGACTCCAATGATCTGGAGCGGGAACGCGGCATTACCATTCTCGCCAAAAATATCGCCCTGCAATTTGGGGACACCAAAGTCAATATTATCGACACCCCCGGCCACGCGGACTTCGGAGGCGAAGTTGAACGCGTGCTGCGAATGGCGGATGGGGTTTTGCTTTTAGTAGATGCCGCCGAGGGTCCTTTGCCGCAAACCCGCTTCGTCCTTCGCAAAGCCTTCGACTGTGGCCTGCGGCCGATTGTCATTATCAACAAGATCGACCGGGCGGATGCTCGCCCTAAAGACGTCTTGAACCATGTTTTCGACCTGTTTGTAGATCTGGATGCCGATGACGAGACGTTGGAATTCCCCACCATTTATGCCTCGGGCCGAAGTGGCATCGCCACCTTGGACCTGAAAGAGGAACCCAAAGACCTTCGCCCCATCTTCGATGCCATTCTGGAGAATGTTCCGCCTCCTGAGGTTGAAGTGGAAGCCCCACTGCAAATGTTGATCTGCACGTTGGATTGGAGTGATTACGTCGGCCGGATCGGCATCGGCCGAGTATTCGCCGGGAAGATCCGCAAAGGCCAGCGGATCGCATTACTCAAGCGCGGCGGCACTCGGAAAGAAGCCAGCGTCTCCCAATTGTACACCTTTGACCGCCTGGGCCGAAAAGAAACCGAGGAGGTCGGAGCCGGAGACATTTGTGCGGTGGTGGGCCTGGAAGATGTTGATATCGGCGATACTCTCGCCGATCTGGAGAAAGGCGAAGCCTTGCCGCCGATCAAAGTCGACGAACCTACTTTGACCATGATCTTCCGAATCAATGATTCGCCCTTCGTCGGCCAGGACGGCACCTACGTTACCAGCCGGCAACTCCGCGAACGCTTAATGAAAGAACTGGAATCCAATGTTGCGCTCAAGGTAGAGGAGGTCCCCGGTAAACGCGATGAGCATTATGTCTCCGGGAGAGGTCTGTTACATCTGTCCATCCTGATCGAAAACATGCGGCGGGAAGGATTCGAGCTATCCGTAGGCAAACCGCAGGTCATTACCAAGGAAATCGACGGCAAGACAATGGAGCCCATTGAATACCTGGTAGTTGATGTGCCTACCAAGTCGGTAGGTCCGGTAATGGAATTGGTCGGCAATCGTAAAGCCGAGTGCCTCAAGATGGATTCCCCCGGCGATATGGCTCATCTTGAATTTACCATTCCCGCCCGGGGTTTAATTGGCTTGCGGACGCGGTTGCTCAACTCCACCGGCGGAGAGGCTATCATTCACCACAACTTTTACGACTACCAAGAAAGCCGAGGCTCCATTCCCAGCCGAATCAACGGCGTCATGATTTCCACCGAAACCGGCAGAGCGACTGCCTATGCCTTGGACAATCTCCAGGACCGGGGAGTACTCTTTATTGGAGCCGGAGACCAGGTCTACGAAGGCCAGGTGGTCGGAGAACATTGCCGCGACAATGCCCTGCCCGTCAACGTCTGCAGCGAAAAGAAGCTAACGAATATTCGCTCGGCGAACG
>CAZPPD010000728.1:0-3531 GCA_964588185.1 uncultured Alcaligenaceae bacterium
GTGATCGAATTCCGGAACCAATACCTTAAGCATTCCGCTCAGATCTTTATCCTGGCTCCCCGAAAAGATCAGGAACCGTTGGGATTGGCCGGGGCGGGTGTTCAATGGCCCATTCCGGCTTTCCAGGGCAAAAGAGGATTGCAATGTTTTGACCAACGCCTCGACGGAAGCCAAATTGTGAGCACAATCCAAGATCACGAAAGGTTTCCGGCCAATCACTTCCAAACGGGCCGGCCATTGTACCTCGCGCAATCCTGTGGAGACAGCATCGTCGGGAATAGTGAATCCCTCGCGGTTGAGCTTTTCTACCGCCGCGATTGCCAGAGCAGCATTGGTCGCTTGATGCTCTCCCAGAAGCCCCATGGAACAAACGGGCCACTTGCGTTGTTTGGTTTCTACCTGGAGTTGCGGAAAAGTCCGGTCCTTGGCGGAGATTAAACAAGGGAAGTAGCGATAAGTAAAATCACGATCAAGCTGATACAGTTGAGCCTTTTGCTGCGAGGAGATCTCTTCAATCTTCTGCCTGGGCTCTGGTTGCCGCACTCCGGACAGCACATAACATCCCGGTTTGATGATGCCCGCTTTTTCCCGGGCAATGCTGGACAGAGTGTTTCCCAATTGCAGAGTATGGTCGATGCTGATACTGGAGATGATTGCCAGCAACGGTTGGCAGACGTTGGTGGCATCAAAACGGCCGCCCAAGCCGACTTCCATAACGGCGAGATCCACTTTCTTCCGCCGGAAATGCAAGAATCCCAAAGCAGTAACAATCTCGAAAAAGGTTACCCCTTGGTCCTCGGCGTTTTTCTTGCCGTCCAGGAAATAGACCCCCTCGGCCACTTCACCCATTAAGTCCGCCAGATCCTGTTCGCCAATGAATTCCCCGTTTATCTGGATTCGTTCTTCGACTCGGGTGAGATGGGGAGAAGTGAACAACCCCGTGCGGTAGCCGGCTTGGGTAAGAATTGCGGCCAGCATGGCAGCAGTGGAGCCTTTGCCTTTACTGCCGGCAATGTGAACAATCGGTAAATCTTGATGCGGATTCTGCAGCAACTCCAGCAAAGCACGCATGCGGTCTAGCTTGAGATCACTTCGGCGGGGAGATAGTTTCTCGAAATTGATTCGTGAAAACCAGAATTGCAAAGCCTGTTCGTAGGTCATATTTCTTGGGCAGTGCCCTGAGGACAGCCAAAACCGGTTCGCTGCCAAAACAACTTAGGCACGCGAAGTAAGTTCATTTTTATTCTAACTGTTAGATACAAATTGAGAGGGGAAATCCTAGATCTGGGGACAATTTTCTTGCCCTCTAAGCAATTCCCGGATCACTTCTCCGTGGGACAAGATCGGTATGGGACGCCCTGTTAAATCGGTCAGCGTTTGCGAAGGATCAATGCCGAAGCGCTGGTAAATAGTCGCCAGCAAACAGTTACTATCCATCGGCCGATCCACCGGATGTTCTCCCTTGGAGTTGGTGGCTCCGATAACCTGGCCCATCCGCAAGCCGCCGCCGGAGAGCAGGACATTCATGGCTCTGGGCCAATGGTCCCGGCCTGGACGACCGGAAGCATCCTGGTTGCGAATCCTCGGAGTGCGGCCAAATTCGCCACAAAACAGAAACAGCACCCGATGATTCAAGCCGCGCGCGTAGAGATCCTCGATAAGAGCCGAAATGGCATGATCCAGCACCGGCAGCTTGATTCGGTAGGCATCGAAGATATGAGAATTGACGGAGTGATCATCCCAGTTGGAAGTCCGCCCAACCGCAGCAGGGAGACGATAGGTTGCCTGGCACTGAACGAAGCGGACCCCGGCTTCAACCAAGCGCCGACAAGTGAGCAGGCTTTTACCCCAGTGCGTGTTCCCATAGCGGCGGCGGACACGTTCGGGTTCGCGGGACAAATCAAAAGCGGCTTGGGTCCTGCCGCTGGACAGAATTTCAACGGCCCGGCGGCGTTGCTGGTCCCAGTTTTCCAGGGTCTCCGTTTGTTCTGCCTGGCGGCGAAAATCATCAATGGCTGCAACCAAATTATTTCGTTGCCGGAGTTGCACGGTTGAATCCACCGTCAACCGAATCCGCCGATTGCCGTCCTCGGGATGATAAATCGGAATGGGGTCGTAGCGGTTATTGCCGCTGGCGGAGGTGGCATTGTTGGCATAGGGCATAAACGGAGCATATCGTCTACCCAAATAAGCCGGACCGCCACCATAGACCTGAGTGTTGCCCACATAGACGGGGACTTCACTTCGGTGCCGAGATTCCAAGAACTTGGCCACAATGGAACCGACCTCGGGATTCTCCGAGTTAGGTAGATTTGCCGCCACCGAAGAGTGCCCGGTCAGGAAGCGATGCGTCCCACCCGAGTGCTGACCGCGTTCATGGTGCAAGCTGCGCAGGATGGTATACTTGTCCGCCATTTGGCTAAGCCGCGGAAGATGCTCGCAAATATCAATTCCCGGAACATTGGTACGGGTTGGGCGAAACAAACCGCGGATTTCCTCCGGAGCATTCGGCTTCAAATCAAACGTTTCCAAATGGCTGGGACCGCCATTCGCCCAAAAGAGAATGACGGAGAAATCCGGGTCCACCCGGTTGGTTCTCTCTGCAGCAAACAACCGAGGCAGATTTGGAGATAGCCCGGCGCAAAGTGCCCCGAAACTTAAGCCGCCAATTTTCAGCCACGTCCGGCGATCTACCGGTCCCGAACAGATTGAATGGGAAGCAGAATTTTCCACAGGAGCGATCCCTAATTTCGGTGTGAATTTCCTCCAATATAAGACAGGGGTCTGCTCAGAGCAAGCACCGAAATTCGCTCCAATGATTTCAACAAGGCCAGGTAAAAAACATGAACCCGGCACGTCAGGGACCGTCTTCTACAGAGAGTAAGACATTTCAATTGCCCGCATCTTAATTGCGACGGGAAAAAGAAACTGAAAAAGGAAAAGAAGAAGGTGTTAAAGGCGAGACCCGGAAAAGGTAGGGAAGCAAATAAATGGGAAGCACTTAGTTTGATTGTTAGTAACCATAGTTTTTGCAAGTGAGGCTTATAATGGCAGCTTTTAAAGCCAATGATTCGAGTTTCGATCGGGAAGTCCTGAAATCGGACACCCCTGTCTTGGTAGATTTTTGGGCACCTTGGTGCGGACCGTGCCGGGCAATGAGTCCGGTGGTCGACCAACTTGCCGAAGACTTCCAAGGGCAAGCCAAGGTTTTGAAGGTAGATGTGGACGAGGCCCCCGAGACGGCGGGGCGCTTCAATGTAGTATCCATTCCCAACTTCGCCTTGTTTAAGGACGGGAAGATCGTCAAGCAAATCCCCGGAGTTCGTCCAAAGCAGGTGCTCTCCGATTTAATCAAGGAATACCTGGACTAAGCAGTTTAGCAGACACCTCCTTGGGAACAGGTGAGCTACGGTAAAGCCTGTTCCCTTTTCCAAATTCCCTGCTTAGATAGATTCAAAGAAGATCAAACTAATCCAATGGGTCGCACGCAGAACAGCAGGTCAAAGATCAATAAAGCCACCGGACCTCAAA
>CAZPPD010000729.1:0-3181 GCA_964588185.1 uncultured Alcaligenaceae bacterium
GGAATCGCTCCGAGCGTGCTGCTTCCCGGTATCTGAAGAAACGAAGATACAAAATTCTGGCTCGAAATTATCTCAGCAAATTCGGTGAGTTAGATTTGGTGGCCTTGGATGGACAAACCATTGTTTTTGTGGAGGTCCGCTCTACCGGAAACCCGGATGTTGAGCGGGTGACTCATTCGGTAGATTGGGCCAAACAGCGTCGGCTAACCCGCTTAGCAGTTCACTTCTTACAGCAGCATAAATTAGAGGACCGTTTCGCACGCTTTGATGTGTTGATTGTTCTTTGGCTGGAAGGAACAACCCGGCCCGAGATTACCCATTACATTAATGCTTTTGAAGCGGTGGATTAAACTCCCGCAAGAAACTAAATAATATTGCTTTCGATGTCTTCACTTCCGTTCAAATACTAAAAACGATCATGCAATTTTGGGGCTAAGAATGCGTGGATTATTTGTCCTAGTGTCTGTATTGAATCTAAGTGTTATCTCCTGGGCAGGAGACTCAATCCTTCCTTCCGGAGCCAAGCTGGAAAAACTTTGGAGTAAGGGTGAGTTCACAGAAGGTCCGGCCCAAGGTCTGGATTGGTGCATCTATTTCAGCGATATTGGCAATCGCATCATGAAGTTCAATCCGAAGACGAAAAAAACTAAGGTTTTTCGCTCACCCAGTGGCCGAGCAAACGGCTTGATCTTTGATTCCAAAGGACGCTTGATTGCTTGCGAAGGAGCCAACTCGGGAGGGAATCGCCGGGTAAGCATCACCGACAAGTTGGGGAAAATTCGCTCTTTGGCGGACCGTTGGAAGGGAAAGCGGTTTAATAGCCCCAATGATCTAACGGTCGATTTCCAAGGCCGAGTCTATTTCACCGACCCTCGTTATGTGGGAAAAGAAAAAAGGGAGATCAGCACCGAAAGCGTTTATCGCATTGATCCCGACGGGCAGGTGACGCAAATCATTACCGATGTGCAAAAGCCCAACGGCATCATCTTATCTCCGGACATGAAGACGCTCTATCTTGCCGACAACAATCCCACAGGCAACCGGCATTTGTTAGCCTTCCCGCTGAAGAAAGATGGATCCGTTGGCAAAAAGAAAATCCTCCATGATTTTGGCGGGGGCCGAGGGATCGACGGAATGGCGGTGGATGCGAAAGGGAACATCTATGCGACTGCCGGCAGAGGGAAAAAGGGTGGCGTTTACGTTTTTTCTCCAGGCGGCAATAAGATTGGTTTCATACCCATATCGGAAACTCCCACCAATTGTACTTTTGGCGGGGAAGATCGAAAAACACTCTACATCACGGCAGGAGTTTCGTTATACCGCATCCGTGTGAACAATCCGGGTTTTGCGGTGTATTGGCCGGAATAAGTTGCGTTACTGGAACGTATGCTCCGGTCCGGGGAAAGATCGATTGCGGACTTCTTCGGAGTATTCCTCGACAGCAATTCCAATAGTCTTTTTTAAGTCCAGATAGCGTTTGACAAATTTGGGGTGAAAGTCGTCGAAAAGTCCCAGCATATCGTGGGTAACCAAGATTTGCCCATCGCATTCCAAACCGGCACCTATGCCAATGGTAGGAATATTAAGGGAATTGGTGATTCGCTCGGCCAACCGTTCGGGGACGCATTCTACAACCAGTGCAAAAGCCCCGGCTTCTTCGCTGGCCAAAGCCTCTGCATAAATTGCATCCTCGTCTCGTTGGACTTTGAAGCCCCCAAGGCGATGGACCGATTGGGGAGTCATGCCGACATGTCCCATCACAGGGATGTCGGCGGAAACAATAGCCGCTATGGCAGGAGCACTCCGTCTGCCGCCCTCAAGTTTCACGGCGTGAGCACCGCCTTCTTTGACCAGCCGCCCGGCATTCTCCAAAGCTTGCTGCGGGCTGATTTGGTATGTCATAAAAGGCAAATCCGTAACCAGCAAGCTCCGTTTAATCCCGCGAGCTACCAACCGGGTATGGTAAATCATGTCTTCCAGCGTCACGCTCAAGGAATTGGGGTTTCCTTGAACCACCATCCCCAATGAATCTCCAACCAGAATGCCATCCACTCCGGCTTCGTCCAAAATCCGAGCCATGGTGTAATCGTAGGCAGTAAGCATGGTCAAAGGAATTTTCTTTGCCTTGGCGGCCTGAAAATCCGGAACGGTTACCGGCCGGGCCGGGGAATCTAAGTTCGCTTGATCTTTTCGGAATGAAATATTTGCGTTTGTGGTAGCCATAAGACTGAAACACTCCAACCTGACAAGGATCATCCATTACCCAATTCTTTGAATATCATATTTTCATTATAGGCAGCAACTCAACTTACAGAACACTCACCGAACCTCGCAGATTTATGAGTTTATGTTTATCGGAAGAATGGGTTTAAGGTAGGGGGGGCACTGGGAAAGCGTTACTTGGCCGGTTCATTCCGGGACCATCCACGCTCGGTAACCCAACGGATAATCAAGTAAAAAATTGGAGTCAGGAGTAAACCAAATACAGTGACACCGAGCATCCCGGTAAAGACTGCAATCCCAAGAGTTTCACGCATCTCCGCTCCGGCACCGGTAGCTAACACCAGCGGCAGAACACCTAAGATAAAGGAGAAGGACGTCATTAGAATCGGTCGCAAGCGTAATTTGGAGGCTTCCAAAGCTGCATCAAACCGGGACAATCCCTCATCCTGCTTTTGCTTGGCAAACTCAACCATCAAGATGGCATTTTTTGCAGCCAATCCAATCAGGACCACCAAGCCAATTTGAGTAAAGATATTGTTTTCCAAGCCGGCCAGTAAAATTCCCACTATTGCACACAGAGAGGACATGGGCACAATTAGAATAATGGCCAGAGGCAAAGACCAGCTTTCATATTGAGCGGACAATGTCAAAAACACCAGCAAAACACACAAGGGGAAAATAAAAGGCGTCAACGGATCTTTTCCTGCTTCTAATTCCTGGTAACTAAGTTCGGTCCATTCAAAATTTACGGAATTTTTCTTCGCCAACTCACTCATAATCTCGATGGCTTGGCCCGAACTGGTCCCGGGCAGCGTTGCACCGCTCAATTCTGCGGCATAGAACATGTTGTAACGATTTACAATCGGCGGTCCGATCGTATCTTCCGTTTCAATAAAAGCGCCCAAGGAAACCATGTCCCCTTTGGTGTTGCGAACTTTCACTTTTTGATAATCCGATT
>CAZPPD010000729.1:3191-3526 GCA_964588185.1 uncultured Alcaligenaceae bacterium
CAGCGGCGGCCTGAACCAACACCTGCCAATTCCGACCGAAAAGGTTGACATCATTGACATAGGAAGAGCCGAAGAAAACTCCGAGTTCGTTGAAGATATTGGAGATGGGAACATCACGGGTTTGGGCTTGGACGCGGTCCACAATTATTTCCACTTGAGGTTGTTTGGCGCTAAAGCTGGAAAATAATCCCACTAAGCCGTCCTGGGCATTGCCAAGTTTCGCCAGGTTTTGTACTGTTCCCTCCAACTTGCGCATGTCCGACCCGGTTTGATCTTTGATCTGCATTTTAAAGCCACCGGTTGATCCAAGGCCATCTACCGGAGGGGCACCAAAA
>CAZPPD010000730.1:0-3517 GCA_964588185.1 uncultured Alcaligenaceae bacterium
CCACTACTATTCCCTTGACTCAAGCGACCTGGAAAGTGGCTCCGCCGGTAATTTCCAAAGGGAAGTTGATCTTTACCGCTCCGGATGCCCATTCTTTGCATTGCATCAACCTCCGGGACGGCACGCTTAGTTGGAAACATCGCAAAAGCGAAAGTGATCTTTTCTTGGCCGGAGTCTGGGAGAATAACGTCATTATCGTTGGTAAAAACCGTTGTTTCGCCCGGGATCTGCAGACCGGCATGACCCGCTGGTCGGTAACCACTGGAGATTTGCCTTCCGGTCAGGGCGTTACTAGTAAAGGGATTTATTATCTTCCGCTGCAAAATGGGGAGGTTTGTGCGATCGATGTTACGGACGGAACCATCTGGCACAACCGGCCATCCAAGTCGGGCAAGGCTCCCGGGAATTTGGTCTTTTACAAAGGATCGGTCCTCACGCAAACTCCGGACCAGGTTATCGCCTATCCCCAGCTAACCTCCAAGTTGGATGTCGTCCAAAAGGAATACGAGAAGGATCCCACCAATTTGGAAAAGCTCACCTACTTAGGAGAACTTCGTCTTGCCAACGGGGAAGTGAGGAGGGCAATCAACCACCTCCGCCTGGTTATGGCCAAAGAACCACCTGATTCCTTGCGGCCAAGAGTTCGGCAAAAGCTCTATGAGGCCATGACGGACTTGTTCCAATCGGATTATCGGTTTGCCAAGAAGAATTATTTTCAGGAATACAAAGCCTTATTGACTGTTCCCGACGATAACGATGCCGAAGCGCGGCGGCGGGCAAAGTTTCTCCGCCTTCAAGGGAGAGGGGAAGAAGCGAGTGGAAATCTGGTGGCCGCTTTTCATGCTTACCGGGACTTTGGGGCTTTGCCGTTGTTTCAGAAAGAAGGCGTCCCGGCTTTGGATGACCCCAACCGCAAGATTCCTACGCAAGTGTGGTTGCGGGCGCGAATCTCGACCATGTTCGCAAAAGCCACCCCGCTGGAACGCGGTCCATTGGAACAAGAGATCTCAAAAGAATGGGATCGGGTGAAGACCAAAAAGAATATCAACACCATTCGCAGCTTCGTCGCCATGTTTGACGTCCCCTTCGAGGTTGGCCAGGAAGCTCGTCTCCATTTGGCCGAGAATATCATTGATCGCAATGATGAGGATGCTTTTTTGGAAGCCGAACTCAGTTTAGAGCAATTGCGGACTGGCGATTTGCGGGATGACCCCGACGCCGGCGGCAAGGCTTTGGAAGTGCTGGCACGGTTGGAAATCCGAAAAAGCAAATCCACATCCATGAAGCTGGCCGCCGACTATTACCGGCAACTGGCGGAGCAATTCCCCAACCGGGAAATTCGCAATGGGAAAACCGGCTTGGACCTTTACAATGAACTGGCCACGGACAAACGGTTTCTCCCTTACCTGGAGAAATCCGGGCCATTGTGGGCCAAAGCAAAAATAAGAGCTCGAGAAACCGGGATTAAGGTGCCCGGCAATCTGCAAGGCTTTGTCTTCCAACCGGAAGGAGATTTAAGTCCTGCAACTGAGCATTTGCGAATCATCCTAGATCCTCAAGGGAACCGCAACAGCCCTAAATTGCGGTTGGTAAATACCCTGACCAACAAAACCTGGGAACAGCCGTTGGGGTATGTATCGACCAATTATCAGTTCTTCCAGTTCCTCTATCGCCAGGCTTCCAGTAATCCGCAATACTATCCCAATGCCCGCTTCCGCTTCTACAAAGTGAAAGGGCACTTGGGTGTGGTTCAGGTTGGAACCATGGTTTATTGCCTGGACCTGGAGAACCCGCGGATTCTTTGGCAGCATTCCTTGGTCGAATCCAACCCGGTTCCGGGCCAGCCGAATATTACGCCGCAATCCATCATCCCGGATGCCGATGGCAACTTGGTGATGTTGATATACAACCGGTTCAATGGGCAGCGGCAAACCGTCCGCATCGGCCAGATTGGTTCTGTGGAAGCCTCTTATGTTTGTCTGCTGAAACAGAATTCTTTGGTGGTCTTGGATCCGCTTCGGGGTAAAATTCTTTGGAGCCGCAAGCACATTCCGAATGAAACCCGGATCTTTGGAGACGACCGTTATATCTATTTGGTCGATGTCAATGGCGGAGCGGCCAGCGGCGGCCGGGCACTTCGAGCCAGCGACGGTACTCCGGTGGAAATCAAGGACTTCTCCCATCACTATCAAAATCGGATTCGCATTCTGGGAAATCGGATCCTGTCCGCATCGTTGGTCAACGGGAAAAAAGTCCTGCGTCTTTATGACATTCAAACGGGCCGGGATGTTTGGTCGGAGGAGTTTGCCGATCGGTCGGAGGTGCTGAAAACGGAAGACCCCAACCTGACAGGTTTCCTAGAACCCGACGGCACATTGGTCGTGGTTGATTTGAAGAAAAAGAAACAAATTTACCGCACCAATGTCCTGCAAGGGCGTGTTAGCAAGGATGACATCGCCAAGTTGGAAGATCCTCTCTTATTGCGGGATAAGGATCATTTTTACGTAGCCTTGAATAATCCCATCGATAACACCAAAGTCCGCGGCGGCCGGGTCTTCAATAACTTCTCCAACGGTACCCGGTGTGTAGCGGTAAATGGTTGGTTCTGCGCCTTCCACCGCAAAGCCGGTAAAGCCGTCATCGACAATCAAGAAATGCAATGGAAAGCCGGAGATCTTTCCTGGCACAGCTGCAAGCCGATGGAAAACCAAATGATTGTTCTGGAGGAATTCCACAAGCTGCCTTTGGTCCTTTTCACCTCCCGTTACAACCGCATGACCAACGGCCGAGGGACGCAGTGGGTCTCCTTTACGCAAGCCATCGAGAAGAAACACGGGTTGATGATATATGGACCGGATTCGGATAGCGTCGGCATCTCCAACGGCTCTCCGCGGTTCACCGCCTTTTCGGTGGATGTCAAAGATGGAACAATTAACTTAATGGGAGTTTCGGGAACTCTGCAGTTTTATGTTGATGACGGCCGTGTCCGCAAAGCTCAGGTCAACCCCCAAGTACGGCAACCGGTAAATGATGTACCCAAGCCAAGAATTGCCAGGCCAATTCCCGGGGGGCGCATACCTGTGGTGCAACCGGTTCCGGTGCAAAGGATCCGCAAGAGGTAAATTTGGACTCAAGAAGGCGAGTCCTGATTTTCCGGGCTCGCCTTGCCAGGAAACTCGCTGTATTCCAAATCACCGTTAATGTCTCCATGAAGAAATATTTCGCTATAATTCCTCCCGATATAGCCAAAGCAATGCAAACCTCTCCGCCCAAGTGTTCCTATTTAGTGGATTTTCTTGCAATATAAAGTTCGAAAATCTTTTGAAATTCGTCTAACCCTAGGTTGGGCACTATCCCTATCCACTTTTTGAGGTGGCGGTTATGAACCGAAAAACTTTTGTTTCAAGCTTGTTGGTTGCCGGCTTTTTAGTGGGTGGATTTGTTTCTCCGTCCTGGGCAGCCGGACGCGGTGTCCCCAAAAAATATCGCCCCACCATTCGCAAAGGTCTGGAATGGT
>CAZPPD010000731.1:0-3515 GCA_964588185.1 uncultured Alcaligenaceae bacterium
ATGTAAGTTAACTAAATGCCAATATGATTTATCTAGCTTTTGTCCACACTGCCTAGAGAATGATGGAATACACTTTTTTTGCACCCGGAACCCAAAAATTCGGTATTATACTTGCAAAAATCCCCAATAAAATATCTCCCGGTATTTTTGCTTCTGCTGGAATCTGCTATTATCTATTGAATAGTTAATCTTTTCCCAAGAAATATATTTAGGACCCTCTTGAGGAAGAGTAGAATATGCTAATGGTTAAACACACCATATCCTTTTGCGGGAAAGAAAAATCAATTTAAGTTGTCGACTGCAAAACGAGGTAGGCTAATGGCCCTCTCATTGAATATTGGCAAGTGCACCCTTCTAGGAAATTACCGGGAGAACAATGAAGACGCGATTGAAGCCAAACAATTTCCGGATATGACGGTTTGCATTGTAGCTGATGGTATGGGCGTGCAAGCGGCTGGAGAAATCGCCAGCATACTGGCGATTGAGGTGGTTCCTCGGGAACTCCGCAAAAACATGGCTAAAGCAAACTCCGAAGAGGAGAGCAAAGACGTCATTCGCAAATCCATCGTTCAGGCCAATGAAGAAATCCTGCAAATGGGAGCATTGGATCGCGACCTGCGTAATATGGGCACCACGATCGTCATGGGTGTATGGCGGAAAAAGGATGAAATCTACATCACTTGGGTCGGGGATAGCCGGGCGTACATTATTCGAGACGGCAATATTGAACAATTAACGGTAGATCACTCCCTTGCCCAGGCCTTAGTGGAAAATAAGACCATTTCCGAAGCGGAAGCCAAGGAACATCGTTTTCGAAATGTCTTGTGGAAGTACTTGGGCAGCAAAGAAGTGGGAGAAGGGCCGGAGGTTCTTGTCGTTAAACCCCAGGCGAATGATCGAATTCTTCTATGTACCGATGGCTTAACCGGACCGGTAACCGACCAGCAAGTGCTGAATTTCATGCTGGAAAACTCCGATCCGCAACAATGTGCCGAAGGGTTGGGTCAGTTGGCACTCGATTGCGGTTCCCGTGACAATGTTTCTTGTATTGTGATTGATGTGGTAGAAGGATAGAGGAGTTTTTGGGATACTGACATTCGCTGGAACTTAACAATCTTCATTTTCCTGGCGCCGATTCCTACAACAACAAATCCAACTCGTCATCCGTCAACTCTTTGAGAAAAGAGCATCCAATTAGCCAATCACCGCTAACCTGCCGGGTAGAGTGCATTACTTGAGCTTGGAAACTGTACTTGATTTTGGAAGTATGGCTGGAAATCTGAACGGTAATCTGAGTGGTGCTGCAAAGAGGCTTATTGAGAAATAAACCTACTCCACCTTTTGACAAGTCATGAATCCAAGCGATAAAGCTGTCTTCATCGGGGGATTCGGATATCTTTCCTACTGTTGCCGGGGCGCAATGATAGCGAACCGTTGCCCGACGGTTTTTCCAACGATTTTCCAAGCTATCATTCTCTTGAATTAGAGAATAGGGGGTAGTCATATCAAAAAACCTTGGTTAGGGTTCAGATATTCAAACCTAGGACAAAAAATAATTTGTGTCAAACAGGCAACAAAGATAAAAATTTAATGGATAGATAATAAATCCAGCAAATTCTAATAACTTCTCTGTAATTGATGGGAATACTTAGTTATTTTCTTAAACAAAGACGCTTAAATCCTTTTCGCTAAGTTCGGTAATAAAGTTACACCCAAGAGCCCATTGGTTTTCTTGTTGGGGAGATAGGTGGACTACACAAGAGAGGATGGTTCTGGCCGTTTCGGGATCATTGGCATGCATTTCGACGCTTAGCAAAGTTCCTGTAGGGACCATTTGATCCACCATCAACCCAATTCCCGTAGAGGAAATATTCAACACTTTCGCGGGATGCTGTTTCTCATCTGTAGTAGTTACCAGCTGGTAATTGGCCTCGGTTTCACATTTGTAGCGGGGCCGGTTTCTCTGATCGGCGGTTTTATCGTCAAAGGAACCAAAGGGTGCTAAATCCCTCGGATTGAGTTCGCGGGCGAAGGTTAAACCAACCGACCAGATGTTCTCACCTTCCAGTTTGACATGGACAACGCATCCCAGCACAGTTATTGCCCCTTTTTCGGATTCCGACGGGAGTTGAACGCTCAAAATGTCTCCGGGTTTCATCTCCCGATTTACCAGCATATTCACGCCGCCTCGGGAAATATTCCGAACTTTAGCCGTCTCGGTGGGTTCTCCTTTAGCCCCGGCAGGGCCAAACAGAATAGGCTTATCAGTTGGAAAGCGGACCGATTCACGCCGTTCTTCTTTCATATGCGTTCTCACGGATGGTGGCCGGGAGTTTAACAGCCTGCGCCAGAAGGAAACTGTACGTTCGAACATAATTACGCCGGTGAGAAGGTATTAATTCCTCCTTCAATTATGCAATCCAATTTGCAGATAACCAGAAAAAATACATCGGCAGAATGAGTTGGCGAAATTCAATCGAAATGGCGGATTCTAGGAATTGGTGGGGTTCTCTATCCATTGGGTAAAACAGGACGTGCAGAGATAAATAGTCAAATGGCGGCAAACATTATCCTTTGCCTCCTGTTCAGATAAATCTTGCCCATGCATTGTTCCTTTTCAGGGCACTCTGATCTTCCTTAGTCACCAGCTTTTTTCTTGGCCCATTTGCGAAGCTCACTTCGCCAGCGATCAAATTCTTTTTGATCTCCTTGCGTGGGTGGCCGGTAATGGATGAAAAGCATCTGCGGTTCGATAATGGGTTCCTCATTCAAGGTGTTTACGAATTGCACTAAGGATCGCTGAGGTTGATAGTCGAGCTTCTTCAGCCTTTTATGTTGGATCAAGTCATGAGCCAATTTTTTCTGGAAGGAAACTTCGGTCAAAGTTTTCAGATAGCGAAGGAATACTTCTAACTGGGTGGTGTGCGGGTGGGATTGAACAGGTTCATCATAAAACCATTTTACTAGGAAAGAAGTGTCCTTTACTGAGCGCGCTAAATTGGCCGCCACATAGGCGCGGTCCCATGATGCGGGAGCGGACTTTTCCGAGAATTTTTTCAGAGCGCTTTTGAGGATTTTTTGGGCTTGTTTAGGCTGAAGCTTAGCTGCTCCGATCGCCCACCAAGGGGAGGAAAATTTTTCTTCCAGCTTGAGTAGTAGGTTTGCATCCTGGCTCTTCAATAATTGGTCCGCACGTTCAAGGATCCATATCCGAAGCGTGTTACGTATCATCCCATCAGGTGCCAAGTCCGGGTCTTTACTAACCTTTTTTCCTTGCAGGAAGTCCAAAAGTTTTACTCGCCCAAGCCGCTTAGCAGCTTCTAATAATTCTTCTTCCTGGGCTAAGTTTTTATCGATTTGGTTGAATCCGGGATGATAATAATCCCAAGTTGCCAGGAGGAGCAACGTCCAATTGCGATCCATTGGCGGCAGTTGGTCAATATCCCGGCGTAATTTTTTCAATCTGTTTACATCATTGCCTTTGTCATTTCGCCGATGGACATTCTCGATACGTT
>CAZPPD010000732.1:0-3506 GCA_964588185.1 uncultured Alcaligenaceae bacterium
CGACTTGGTGATTCCCAAGCCGCCAAAGCGGACACTGAAATATGGCGTGCCGGCTCCGGAAGCAATTGTTACCACGTTGGTCAATCCGCTGATTAAAGCAGCGGAGGCAATATCGAAGTGAGCGTCCAAACGGTCGGTTTCAACTTCGGAGCGGTATTTATCATTTACAACCGGAGCATGTTGCCGCAAAGTATTCTCAATTTCATTGAGGCGGCTTTGGCGATTGCTAAGGGATTCGAAAGCACTTGTGTAATGTTGAAATCGTTCGCGTTCAAAGCCGGTGAGATTGTTTTCCAGTCTGCGAACGTCATTGGAAAGAAAATCGAGCACATTCGTTCGAGCCAGGAAAGCTTCGCGGCCCGCTCCCTCGGCAACACTACCGAAGAGGGCATTGTAGGCAAAGTCCGGCCGGCACTGAGTCGGCAAAGGCCGGTTGGCACCGATGGCGGAGCAATTGTAGATGATGCTGTGCTCCGGCCGGTCGGAGATGCCCAAACCAACAACTGGGAAGGGAGCCGGCTGGGTGCGTGCCAAGGCTACGTCAATAGTGGGGCCCAAAGGTTCTGCATTTCCCCGCCGGGTTGCATGAGCACCTAAAGCACCAAAATCATTCGAGTGGCCGCCGCCGCAAACTCGGCCGGAGAGACCTTGAATGATAGTTATACGATTCTTGTAACGGGCGATTGGTTCCAAGGAGCGAGGTAGATCGTAGTTCTCCAGCGACAATTCCACCTTTTGCGTCCGCTCGTGATTTCTGCCTCGGTCAATGCCTATCGGTTGGATATGCTGCCAAGGCAAACCATTGCCCTCAACGACAAAGACAAATCGCTTGCGTGGCTGCAACCGTTCATTGGCATGGGCAGCTACCTGATCCAGTATTGGGGAAAGAACAAATGCCCCAGCTCCCAGGCTAACCCCTCGTAGCACATCACGGCGTGAAATTGTCATATTACTCTCCTTAAATAAGACTGCGAAGCAGTCAGGAATAGGTCCATTAACACAAATTCTTAGTTTGATGTTTTGTTCGCCTTAGCTAACGTTGGTACTTTGCGATAAAGGAAAGAATCGGAGGTCAGAAGGGAGATGACCAATTCTTTGAAACTGCCACCGTTTTCAATATAGGCTCGATCTGCAGCAATCAAGGTAGGTGCATCTCCGAGGCGTTCGTTCCTTCCCATAAAATAACGAAAGGCATGACGAACAAAGACTTGCCGAACCCGGTCGGAGTCGGCCAGCTTATGAATCAGTTCGATGGCATTGTCGACCTTGCAATCCAGCTTCGGATCACCGCTTCGGGTGATGGCTCCTGTAGCATCGACAGGAACTTCTTTCATCACGGGGCCTCTATTGCGGCCTCGCTTATCCACATTCTTTTTGGTCGCTTCCGGGTCAAGAACCTTTTCGTTTTCCCGGTAAATACCTAGGTCGCTGTAGGACTCAAAGGGCAGCCCTAACGAATTCATTCGCTTATGACATTTCCAGCAGTATTCCTTTTGGGTGACCGCTAGCCGCTGGCGGATGGTTTTTTCCGGGGCTTCCGGAAGCTGAGCATCCACACTGATCGGCAGATCAGGAACAGTACCTCCTAAGAGACGTTCGCGGATCCATTTGCCGCGGAGGATGGGATGACCGTCGTTGTTATCGGAATGAGCGACCAGCCAACTAGGCTGGGTCAGAATACCGGCTCGTTCCTTCTTGGGTAAGTTCATAGGCTGATTTGCGGACCATCTGTTCGAAGGAACATTGTAGGCAAGATTCATCGGGTTTTTATCATGCGACCGGACATAGCCTTTCTTGCGGCGCTCCCAGCGCGTATTCACAAAGCTCTTGTTGGTGGTTAGGAGCTGCTTTAGGACATCACGGTCCTTTTCGAGAATCCATTCAATCAGTTGATCGGTGTCGTGAACGAGGATATTTGAACGGAAGCGGCCATTGAAGATGTCATCCACCTGATCCCCATCCTTAAACACCTCAATCGCCCGGTGATAGCCGAAGAACTCACGGAAAAAGCGAAGAATCCGAGGCTTATCCTGACGCTGATTATTCCAGATCCGCTCGACCTCTCGACGCACATCTTTCGGCGATGTTAACTTTCCTTCTCGAGCCGCCTTCAGCAGGTTGTTGTCGGGCCGATCATCCGTTATTGCAAAAGCAATGGCATAGGCCTGCTCGCGGGGACTCAGCTTGATCCCTCCATATTTATCCGGCGGTCCTTGTCCTAATTCCAGACGGAACACGGCTTCCGGTAATAAGAAAACCGTAGCTAAAGTTGCTCGGATTCCGCGCACTTTGCCGGCGTCCCTGATATTCTTCTGCATAAGGGCTACGAAACCGGTCATTTCGCTAGGGGTAGGGTCCCTGAGCAGAACGCGCTGGAATTGATAGCGGAGAGCCTCCTCTATTTTGTCTTTCGATGGATTCTTGTCGCCTTCAACTAAATTTCGAATGGGTCTGGCTGCCCTGCCAAATAAGGTTTTCTTCCCGGTATCCCGGTCGACTCGGTCTCGGGTTTGCGACTTAACAATTTCATTGGCATTGCGAAGCAATTGGACAACGCCTTGCTCATCGACCAGGAAAGCGGAAGCGTAATCCTTGATACCGCGTCCCGGTCCCAGCGAAAATGGCTGAGCTACATCATCGCCGCCAACGTCATCCACCATGTTAAGGTAAATTTGCGGGCTGAACCGCCACAGGCGGGGTTCTGCGGGAATTACAACCTTCTGCTTGGAGAAGAATAACGCATCATGGTCGACATAATTTCCATATGCAAAGGAGCGAAATTTTCGGTCCAAATCATCCCCAAGACCCGCTTTTCGTAATTGCTCCGAAAGCCAAACGATAACCTGCGTCCGTTCTTCAACCGAGGGTTGCGGCTTTCCTTCAGGGGGCATTTCTCGCAGTTGAAGCCTTTCCAAGACTTTCCGAAGTTTGCTGCTTTCCTTTGCAAAATTCACATCATTGGAGATTGTATGGAGGGATAGCCCGCCTTTTGGTTTTTTACTTCCATGACAGCTTTCGCAATGCTTTCCCAAGAATTTTGCGAAATCCAAATCTGCCGCATTAGCCTGCAAGAAGAAGACCCAGAAAGCAACTGAGAAAACAGCAAAGAATCGCACTCGAAACTCCTCTTGTCTGGTCAGAAAAAATGGCGGGCGGGAAAGCTGGTGGGTTAAAGTAACTTCCCGAGGAAAATCTCAATTCAGGGGCAGGAAAACTACATGCAGATTTTCATCTTACCTTTTATTGTTCGAAACTCAAAAATTTTGGAACGAATTACCCGAAGAATTTAGGATTTGATCCCCGGCATTGACTAAAAGTGAAGATATTTTTGGTATTACGTCAAATTTAAAAAATTCTTTCCATGAAAATTCCAAAAAAGTCGGGATTCGAACAATCTAATTTAGTTGAGTGGAAACATTCAACCTCTGATAAGTGAATATTTGATCATTTATGATGGAAATGTCTCACCAAGGCTTAACCAAAGAGTTTTTGCAGTATTTCACCCA
>CAZPPD010000733.1:0-3503 GCA_964588185.1 uncultured Alcaligenaceae bacterium
TACTGATTTTGGATGAACCCACACGCGGAGTTGATGTGGGAGCCAAAGGCGAAATCCACGCACTGATCCGCCGGTTCGCCGAGCAAGGGAAAGGCATCATCTTCATCAGTTCGGAACTTCCGGAGATTTTGGAGCAATGCCACCGGGTAGGTGTCTTTCGCGAAGGGCAACTGGTTAGCTTTTTTCAGCCAAGTGACTCCACTGCCGAGGAAATCGCCGCCGCGGCTGTTCCGGAAGGAACAAATGAGGATACCGGAAATGGTGAGGTAGAAACCAAGTATAGTTTATTTTCCTTCATTCCCGGAGTACGTGAACTTGGCTTGCTCCTTTTGCTCATCGGGTTTTTCGTGGGGCTCCACATTTACACGGGGGATTTTCTAACTTCTGCCAATCTGGATAACATCCTCACTTCGGCAGCATTACTGTGCTTGCCCGCGTTGGGAGTCTCCTTCGTCATTCTGGCGGGCGGAATAGATATTTCCTTGGGTCGACTGATGGCACTCAGTGCGGGAGTTGCAGTGGTCCTGTGGACAAATGGGTATCCCGCTTGGATTGCCTGTATTGCTGCCATATTAGTGGGAATGGCAGGCGGGGGGTTGAATGCGCTTCTTTCCCTTGCCGGCCGGGTTCATCCCATTGTGGTTACTTTGGCAACGATGAGCTTATTCCACGGAATGGTTCAGCGGGTGCTGAAGGTAGGGATATTGGATGCTCCCGGCAATTCGCGTGATTGGCTGATTCAAAAGATCGCCGGAATACCGCCTTTGGGTTTACTTGGCCTGGCGGTGTTTATCCTGGCGGCCTTTATTCTGCATTGGACTGTCCCTGGACGAGAACTCTATGCCATGGGCAGCAATCCTCGCGCGGCTCATCGCATTGGAATTGGTAAGGTCCGTGTTTGGTTCCGAGCATTTCTTCTGCAGGGAGCCTTGGTTGGCTTAGCGGGATTCCTTGGGCTGACTTTCGTAGGAAGTGTGGAAACTTCCAGCTTTGAGAATGTAACCCTCCAAGCCATCGCTGCGGCAGTGATCGGGGGTGTGGCCATTACGGGAGGAAGAGGCTCACCTTTCGGGGTCATGCTTGGTTGTTTGTTCCTGGCATCACTGGAACCTGCTTGTATTGAGCTGCAAATTTCCACACATTGGCAAAAGACGGTTGTCGGGGCCGTCATGGCGGTCGCGGTCACTCTGGATGCCCTCTGGCGGAAAGGGCGACGCCAATGAGACCCCCTAAATGGCTCCTATGGCTGATGGGCCACACTTCCTGGTTTCTTTCGGGGCTGTTGATTGTTTTGCTGATCATCCTGGTTCCCGCTTTCGATCACCTGGATTATTGGTTTGTCCTCAGCCGCCAATATTTTGCCGTTGCTGCTCTGGCATTGGCACTTACTCCAGTGATTCTGACTGGTGGCATCGATCTATCGGTTGGATCGATGACCGTCCTGTCCGCAATAGTGATCGGGGTAGCCCACTTTGTCCTTCAGTTGCCGTTACCGGTTGCTTTTGCCGCGGGGATTGTGACAGGTCTGATTGCTGGCACGGTAAACGGCGTTTTGGTTTGGATTGGCATCCCCCCTTTGGTTGCCACGCTGGCGACCCGGGAACTCTATCGGGGATTGGCATTTACCCTTTCAGCAGGAACGATTTTTCGCTTTACCGCCTATTCCTTTGATTTTTGGCGGGAACCCCTCTTTGGATTGCCCCTCGCGGTTTATGGAATTGCCTTGTTAGGTCCATTCTATTATCTGCTGGTTCACCACACTTGGATTGGCAGAATGCTGTTCTCCATCGGCGATAATGAGGTTGCCTCCCGCTTTGCTGCAGTTCCGGTAAAAAGCATAAAACTAGGATGTTACGCGTTGGTGGGATTAACGGCAGGACTGTGCGGAACCGTCTCGGTTTGGCATTACACCGCCGCCCGTCCGGACAGCGAAGCATTGCTGGAGTTAACTGCAATTGCCTGCGTCGTTCTCGGCGGCATCCGCATTACAGGGGGCTCTGGACATGTTGCCGGCACCTTACTCGGCATTCTTACCATGATAATGCTCCTCGCGGGCTTGAAAGGAGTCCTGGCAGAATGGCGCGATGGCATCACGGGAATTTTGCTACTGCTATTTGCTCTGAGTAACGAAGCGACTGCCCGCTGGATTGAGCGGAATCGACTTGAGTGAGAGTTAGACGGAGAGATGGGAGATTTGGAGATGAAGGAGGATACCGATCCTGTCTCCCATACTCCCCGTTTCCCATCCTCCCCATCTCGCATTCTCTCCATCACCCCGTCTCAGCAAGGGAGGCGGATTTTCCAGTTAGTAAACCTCTGACGGTTACCAAAGCCCTGCGGTATTGTTAAGGAAAGAAATTTGCAAAGTTTACGCAGACCTTTTCCCTTTTCCCCCACTAGCGTGTAAGATTAAATGCGCCTGCTGCAAGTCACACCGTGGCTCCCGTTTGCGTTGGTTCCGGAGAAACAAATGACCGAAACAAATCCTCATCAGCCGAGAAAATTACCATTTGAGCTGATGCTTTCCATCAGCGCTGTTCTTGGCGTTCATTTGCTGGCGGTGGTAGCCTTGGCCCTTTCCGCGAACAGCGGTCCCTGGCCGACTCCTTATGGTTCCGATATGTCTCCCGGGCCGAAATTCGCCACAGTGATCAACAATTTTACCACGCAATATTATCTCCGTTATCTGGGCATGTCTCACAACTACCACTTTTTGTCAAATCGAAGCGGGGGACCGGAATTCCGCTTTGAGGTTCGCTTGAAAGACGAAAACGGCATCATCTTTAAAACATTGGAATTCCCTAATCCGGATACCAATTTCTGGGTTTACCATCGGCAAAAATTATTGGCCAAAGGTCTGGGCGATGATCAACAAGTCCAACCCCAACCGACCGAAGGGGTTGCCGAGAAAGATCTCAAGGTCGGTCGAAGTTACTTCTGGCTGCTGGGCCGGGAGATCAAAGCATTGGAAAAGAAAGATCGAGAGACCGGCATCCGCGTTCTTCCGGAGAAATATTATTTGAATTCCTACTCCAAGGATTTGGCCAAAGGCCTGTTTGATCCTCTGGCGAAAAATGAGGAGAAAAAACGAGAAGACAATAAGTTTTACTTGGTATCGATCGCTGAGGATAAAGAAGGAAACTTGGTAGGCAAACAATTTCGCTTTCAAATGGATCGGCCGGGGGAATGGCCGCAATTGCTGGCAAAATCGTATCTGCGTTATTTGTGCCGGGAACACGACGCCTTTTCGGCGGAATTAATCCGCAAAAGCCGGCTGCCGGTTTATCCCACCGAAATGTATGGCCCCAATCCTTTTGTAAACAGTTTCGACACGCGCGAATGTAACTTTGGCGACCTAATAGTCCACCTTGAGGAGAACGACAGGTGAAGATAAAGCGATCCGAAGCTCCCCAACAGGGCATCAAAAAAAGTGGACCGGGAATTTTAAATGCCTGGGGTCATTTCTGGTTTACTGCCAAATCACCGGTGGGATTACATTCCAT
>CAZPPD010000734.1:0-3496 GCA_964588185.1 uncultured Alcaligenaceae bacterium
ATGATCCACCCCTTTGCCGATTTCTTCGTCGCAAGTGAAACAGATTCGGATTGGCCCGTGAGGAATGTCCGGATTCTTCATCAAGAACGCGGCTGTTTCCATAATCACAGCAACCCCGGCTTTATCGTCGGCTCCCAGCAAAGTGGTGCCATCGGTGGTAATGATGGTCTTTCCCAGGAGATGTTTTAGTTCCGGATTTTCGGCTACCGTAACAACCTTTGTCGAGTCACCCGGAAGGACCAAATCGCCTCCCTGATAATTGCGATGGATAATTGGCTGAACATTTTTGCCGCTGGTTTCCGGGGAAGTATCCACGTGAGCAATGTAGGAGATGACCGGAGCCTTTTTAATTTTTGACGCCGGGATGGTGGCCATTACAATGCCGTGGTTATCCATTTCGGCGTCAACCAAACCCATCTCCTTAAGCTCGTCCGCCAACATCCGGGACAATTCCAATTGGCCGGGTGTACTTGGGTAAGTAGTAGACATTTCATCCGCTTGAGTATCGATTTTGACATAGCGGCAGAAACATTCCAGCAAGGAAGCGGTATCGATATTGACTGTCACGTGAGAAAATCCTTTCGAGAAAATGTGATCAACCTTTTTTGATGGTTGCGACCAACATTATTTTATCCAAGGAATTTTGGCTTTGGGATCCACCAATGGTCTGAAGCATGCTCGCCAAGATTCTCAATGTACTTAACTTTTAAGCAAACACAGGGAAGATTCAGAATGGGAGGGCGGGCGTGGCCCCAAAATAATTGAAGAATCCCAAAATCCTGTGGGACCCCCTCCCGATCTGCCCTTGATGTTCTTCCAAGGTGCCGGCATACTTCTCCATCAAAGACTGATTTCCCCAGAATTCGAGATCAACCGTGAAGAAACGAAGCTTCTCAGGCCTACTTGGAATTACCCTGCTTATTTTGTCCGGGTGCAACCAAAAGGACAAAGAAAAGCTGGGAAATATTGGCAGAATGGTTGGTTCCAAGATGGAAACCGCCATCCTGGACATCAAGGAAGAACTTTTGAAGAAAAGAGGAAAATCTTCCCAGCCCACAAAGAACGTGAATTTTAATTCCGAGACGGCGCAAAAAGTATCCGAACGCCTTAACAATGATTCCGAACTGAAAGATAGCAAGATTGAAGTATCCGAGGTGAACCAAACCATCGTTTTGAAAGGCCGAGTGGGGGATTTGCAGCAAAAAAGGCGAGCTGTGAATATAGCGGAAACGACTGTGGGAGTCAAAAGCGTTCAGGATCTGTTGAGATTAAACCTGGAGTGACCTCCCTTCCGCCTCCAGGTTCCAAATTCTTTTACCAACCACTAATAAAGATCGGCAACCCATCTCCCGTATCCATTGTACAGTTGGGTGTCGTAGGGTTCGTCGGTTCCCAACATTCGCTCACGTGCCTGACTCCAGCGCGGATGAGGGACTTGGGGGTTTACGTTCGCTTGGAAGCCGTATTCATTTGGGATGAGCGTGTTCCAAAAAGTGGTTGGTTGCATTCGAGTAAATTCAATCCGCGTTATGGATTTGATGCTTTTGAATCCGTATTTCCAGGGAACCACCAATCGAAGCGGGGCTCCATGTTGTTTGAGAAGCGGATGACCATACATTCCGGTTGCGATGAACGTTAACGGATTGGTGGCTTCTCCCATGGTCAATCCTTCGGTATAGGGCCAGGGAAAACGATTTGCAGTTCTTCCCTGATGGCCCGCTTCCTCCGGACGTTCGAACGATTCAAAACGGACATAGCGAGCAGTAGTTTTTGGGCGGACCCAGCGGATTAGATCTGCCAGCGGAAAACCGTCCCAGGGGACAACCATGGCCCATGTTTCCACACACCGGTGGCGATAGACCCGCTCTTCATGGGAGCCGGCAAAATGGCGGATCAAGGAAGTCACATCCAGGGTCTTGGGTTCTTCCACTTCCCCATCGATGCGAATGGTCCAGGGATGCGGTTGGAAGTCGCTGACGTAACGCCAGACATTTTTGGTGGAGGCAAATTCGTAAAAATTGCAATAACGAGCAGCAACCGGTTCCTCGGTAATGGGCCGGTCTACTTGGGCGAATTGACGCGGGCGTTCCAAGGGGTAAATACTGTTTGGGTCCCAATCCGTTTCCGGTAAAGGACCAATACGGCCGGCTTGGAGGACGGCATTATCCGTACCACCAAAATAATGCCACCAGACTCCCGCTCCGATCCCGCCTGCAGTAACCAAACCAGCCGTTGCCAGCCCCGCTCGCCTGAGCCATTTTCGGCGATTGAGGACCACATCCTCGGGGGTGATATCTTTTTGAGGTGAGTTCCAATCGTCTGCCATTTTTTCTCCGGTCCTGTTTTTGATGTGATGATTTACGTGAGAGGGCCATTCATAAGACGATTCGAAGGCAATATTCTTACCTGTTACACTCTACCACTTTTCTCAGATGATGACTGAAAAATGGCAATCGGCGAGAAATCCGGGGGTCAAGACTTATTGACAGAAAGGCTGTTCCAGGGGAAGATTGCCAATACATTAAGGAAATTATGCAAAATCCTTGACAGGACACCTCTCCCAAAATCCTACCCTCAAGGACTGATTGTTTGTCCCTGGTTTTGACCAACCTGATTGTTCTGCAATGCGCGGCTCTTTCAACCGGAAATCAGTGCAGCGCTGGTTGCCGATGTTGAACGCGAATAATCCGCGATTGGTTTCAGAGGGATAGGTCGCAGTTGGAGACTGGAAACTCTGCCAATAGGTGACAATGAACACATTTCACCGAGGGATCAGGGGCCTTTGTTGTCATTAATGACCAATGGCATCTACTGACTTTAAAGGACTTTCATTCAGCCGTCAGCAAACGGGTTTCGCGGTGGCTTTAGACTCGAGGACCTTCGTATGAAAAGCTCACTCATGCAACTTGCTTGGGGCAGTCTATTGTTGGTCCTGACAGTTGTCATCGGAATTATCGGCTATCTGATTGCCGGCTGGTCGATGGTGGATTCCATTTACATGGTGGTGATAACAATTTTTGGTGTGGGTTATGGAGAAGTGCAACCCATCACGGATTCCGGACTGAAACTGTTCACGATTCTGATTATCCTTTCCGGTTGTTCGTGTCTCATTTACATCATCGGTGCGGTGATCCAATTGGTTACCGAAGGCCAGATTCAAAGAGCGCTAGGAAAAAGACGAATGGACAAAGAAATTAAAAACCTAAATCAGCATGTCATCATTTGCGGCTTTGGCCGCATCGGCCGCTTGGTGGCGGCGGAGTTGGCGAAGGCCCATCGCGATTTTATCATCGTCGACAAAGCTTCCGAGCGGCTGCAAGAAATTGAAGAGCGGCATTACCGGCACATCTTCGGAGACGCTGTAGACGAACGCACTTTGATCGCGGCGGGGATTCAACGGGCAGCGGTTTTGGCCAGCGTTCTTCCGGATGATGCCTCCAATGTGTTCGTGACTTTGACCGCAAGAAATCTGAATCCCAACCTGATGATCATTGCC
>CAZPPD010000735.1:0-3495 GCA_964588185.1 uncultured Alcaligenaceae bacterium
GCAGTGGGAACCGTTCGCTTGATCATGTACTTGAGATATTCAACATCCGATTGAACAATGATGTCGACAATCTCCACATCGCCTGTCGTATCCTCCACCCGAATTTTCGTTCTCCCGGCAACCAGACCGGTGATTAAGATAGATTTCGCATCGTAAGATACATTGATCCGAGCCACGGCCGGATTTTCGATCTTAATGTTCTTGACTAACGTTTTCCCTCTGGTAGGGATCGTCTTCGTGATATTAATGGGAACAATAACGGCCCGGCCTTCTTTGGCGGGTTGTTGCTGTTCTTGCGCGAAAGCGCGGCTCGCCTGGGTGCTGCCAAGGACGAAAATGGCCGCCAGCAAACACATCGCAGGTCGGAGCACATTTAACATGCCGTGCATCCTTTCACCTCTCATGGAAATGTGCATGGCAGGCCATGTGCCTACCACGCGGACAGAATCATCCCGGTGTGAGGTCCATCCCCAACCACACACAAGTCCTACATTAACCACCCGAAAGTCGGTTGCCCGTCCGGCGGATGGGGCGCGAAGCTCAACTTCGTTCAAAAAGTGGGACGGATGGGAGCATCCGTCCCAATAACCAACAGCTCTTACAATTTCCTTTGATCGCTCGCGGTTGTTAGCCTTCCGGATTTTCCGGATCATCCGGCTCATCCGACTGGGGTGCTGAGGAATTATTACCTCCCCGGCGGCGGTCCGGATTGTCAGCCGATTCCTGGTTGCCGTCCTGTGAAGTCTGTTCCCGGGTCTGATTGGCGATCTCGTCTTCAATCACATTGCCATCCCGATCGACCAGGAATACGACGGTACGAGTCCTGTCCCCTTCTTGAATCCGGACCACGTGACGCTTGAACTCCGGTTCCGGTGGAATTACCGGTTCTGGGTTGTTGTCCTGGTTCGCCAATTTCGGTTGTTCCGGTTGGATTTCCGGCGGTGTCGGACTCACCGGTTCCGGGACCTCCGGTTGCGGACCATCGGGGTTTTCGGATTCTTCGTTCTTGGAAGGGGAGTCGGTCAACACTTGACGTGCGGTTAACCGTGTTGTTTCGGAGCGGCTCTTGTCCCCCGGTTTTCGCAGCGTAAGAGTCAACTCACCCAATTTTTTTGCCAGATTAACTTTCATGGCATCTTCAGGTATAAGAGCAACGGTGACCACGCTGGCCGGCATTGCTTTGGATTCCCCCGGAGTGTCCGTGGTATCTGCAGCCAGCACCAAAACATCTTCCAACAGTAGTTGCACCATACTTTGGGAAGCACTGCCGGAGCGAATAATGTTATGGATGTCGACACGAGAACCCGGCAAACTGGCGAACCCGCCGGCGACCGTTTCCATATTCACACTAATCCCCACTGCTTGATGCCCATCGGGAATTTGTAATCGGGTTCGTTCATCGTCGAGGTCCTCCTGGGTTACGAAGTCTCCTTTCCGTAACGCCCGCTTGAGGAACTTGTTTTTGAGCCCGTCGTAGGCAACTAAGGCCTCTTTGGGTTCTTGGCCTTCTTCAAAATATTTGAAAACAAACAACTTTTTTGCTTCTTTCAGGGGAGTGCCCAAAGCCAGGTCTTTCTTAGCTACCAAGACCTTCACCTTTGGTACTTCTTGAGCATCGCCTCGTTCGGCCAAGAGCCGACTAGTCATGTAACTAGCCCCTAAGCCACAAGCGATGGCAATAACCATCAGAATTATTGTTTTGGGTTTCATTGGTGCTTACCTCAGTCAAGAAATTAAAACGAGTTACCGCTAGGCTAAACAATTCATGCGGCAAAGGTACCACCCAATCCGAACCGTTGTAGCGTTGCCCCGAATCCCGTTTTTCTTAACCGGTAAGACCGACCAGAAAACCCAGCGACTCTTCCTAAAAGCGGGTGTCTATTGTGGGTTTGCTGAGCCACGCTACTTCAATCGGACGGGTTGTACGAAGAACTTAAACTTTTATAGTTGCAGCGAAGGCACCAGTTTTGCGGTTTTTAGACCCAAGCGAACAATCCTGGTAACTTGGGGAAGCATCTCCAGGAGTTTGCTTTGGTTCGGGCCACTTTTGGCTGAGGGGAGCAAAAGGGACTCATTAAACCAAAGCGTAGTGATAGATCAGGTAACCGACAAAACCAATGCACAAAGGGACTCCATAAGGGAGCCGATGCCAACGCGACCGACGTTGATTTGCTTTCTCCGCAATATCCGTGACTCCGGAAGAGGTGGTCAAGTCGCTGAAAATCTCTTTTGTGTGCTCAATGTTCTGGCGATATTGCCCTTTGGCAATGATCATGCCAACGGCAATTACTCCACCGACAATAGCACCGGCACAGAAGGCATAGATGATAATCATCATGCCGTTTGGATCGGCAAATCCATAAAACGCCCCGATCCAAGCTCCGAAGCCCATGCTCATCTTTACGTCACCTGCTCCCATTCCACCGATGGCATACAGGGGAATCAGCAACCCACCGGCCAGGAAGGTTCCCGCCAGTGAAGAAACAATGCCGCCTGGGAATTGGAAAAGGCCGACTGTGCTCAATAATCCGAGCACCCAGCCGGAGATGATTAAGGGGAACGTCAAAGAATTCGGCACTTTAAACTTCCACCAGTCGATCACTGCAGCAGCAATCATGCCTCCACAAATAAAGATGACTGGCCAGTGCGATTGTGCCCAATCAAACCAAGTCATGGGGATTTCCTTTCAATTGCATCACGCATTAGGTGATGACTTCACACAGGGGATAAGAGTTGTTGTTTGAGGCATTCGTAGCAAGAACCGCGAAACCTCTGGCTTCGCGGTTCGTGACGATCGACCGCACAAACGCTGCGAAGCGTATTAGCTGGTGGAGCCGGAAGCGCCACCCAGTTCACTACCAACAACATTGAAAGTTTCTTCAGCTTTGGTACCCAAAGCGGTGATGGCGGTGATGCAGACCACGATGATGAGAGCCAACATGACTGCGTATTCAACAGCAGTGGGGCCATCTTCACGCTTCAGGAAAGTCTTTACATGGTTCAGAAAGCTCTTCATAGGATTGTTCCTTTCAGTGAAAAAGAAAACGCAGGTTCAAGTTTGAGTTAAGAACGAGTGAAATTAGGAGGTAGATCCTGCAACGCCGCCCAATTCACTTCCAACAACATTAAAAGTCTCTTCAGCTTTGGTTCCCAGAGCGGTGATGGCGGTGATGCAGACCACAATGATCAGGGCCAGCATAACAGCGTATTCAACAGCGGTGGGGCCATCTTCACGCTTCAAGAAGGTTCGGACATGGTTCAAGAAACTCTTCATTACTCTGTTCCTTTCAGATAGATGCAAAAAACAAAACAAGAAATAAAACGATCCGGTTCAATAAATGATCAGGAGGTTCCGCCTTGAGTTTCCAGAGCATCCCGTAAAGATGCGTCGAGGAAAATTTCTCGAGCGTTGGTCCCAACCGTTCCAATGGCTGCGATGCAAACCACAATAATGAGGGCAAGCATGACGGCATATTCAACAGCAGTGGGGCAGTC
>CAZPPD010000736.1:0-3494 GCA_964588185.1 uncultured Alcaligenaceae bacterium
CCGCAACCGCAGCCGTGGCAATGATGCTTGCGTTCAACCGGTTCCATTTTCAGATCATCGCAGCTCCATGGCTCCAGCAACCGGCAGTCGCACGGATACTTGGGCCCGCAGTGGCCGCCGCAGTTTCCATTCAGGCTGGAGTTTTCCGGATAATATTCAATGACCGGGGCAGGAGTGGTTCCATTGGCAGGTGCCGGAATCGGAACGGTATCTGTTTTGTCTTGGGTATAAATGACCCGGGAAGTTCCGGGCATTGGAGTTACCACAACCTTTGGGCTTGCACTAGACGTGCTCACGATTTTTTGTGTCGGCGCTACTTTAGGAGCACTCGCCGAATTCGAATAAGGCGTTCCAATGATTGCTTGGCCGTATGTTACTCCGGATAGAGTAAGAGCAACCATTGCAGTGAGGCATAATAGTCGCTTTGTATTCATGACCCTTCCTTGTTTTTATTTAAACCAGTCCTTCGCAGAGCAACAACAGTGCTGCTCCGGCAACAACTTCGTCAAGCTGCTCCCGAAACAGGAGGATGGCATTGCCCAGCTCAACTCCGCAAAGATTGAGTTATCCCGCTTTGCCGGGGTAATTTGACCGGTTCCCTGGCTTGTCCCAGCCGGAGAGGCAATGAACCAGAGAATGGTTCGACGTAAGGTTGGCCTAGGTAACGGTGTCCGGGGGTTAGTATCGGTGTGGTATTAAGAGAATAGAAGTGAAATGGCGGTGATTGGGTAAATGGACAATTCCTACGATTGTATAATCGTTACAACTCTCTTAATTATTATTTGCCAAGCGCGAATTTCCTATTTCTGAGAAGAAAAAAAGATAGCCGGCGTGAACAATCACGATTAGTGATACCAGCCATACCAGCCAACGGCCGAATTGAACCAGGAAAATAAAATTGCTTCGATATTCTGGAAGAAGGTTGCCCATTTCCTCCAAACTAGCGCCCAACTCCTTCATGGACTTCTCATCCTCTTCCAATTGATTGTCCATTTGCTTGGAAACCAAAGGAAGCATGGTAGCAAAAGTTTCCCCCAATTCCGCAGATTGATGGACCGCGGTGTTGTACTCTTCCTCACGGTCAATGGCTTGGTCCAGTTGTTTTTGTCCGGACTTCAGGACTTTCGCCATGGTCTTTAATGTTTTTTGAGTTTCGGGCCAGTTTTCCGAAGTTTGCTTTAGAGTTTGATTGGCATTTCTTAGAGCTGCCGCGACTTTTTTGAACCGCTCCGTAGTTCGCAATACATGCGAAAGTTCTTTGCCGAAGCCGGGGAGAATTTTCGCCAACTGGGCAGATTGTTCCGGCAGATTTCGCAATATGCTTTCCACCTTCTCCTGCTTCTTCAATGCGGTTCCCAAGGTTTCGCGCGATGCATCCACGATCTTGCGAGTGGACTGAAGCGACTTTTTTAACTTGGGAAGATTTTTCAACATGTGATCCATCTGCTCCCCGGCCGCACGGACTCCTTTGCTCGCCTGACGCATTCCCTTGGCAATATCCTCTCCCTCCCGCCAAAATTGCTGTTGCCTCACTTCGGGACGTAGACCTCGGAACGAAACTACGGGATAAGTATAACCGGCCAACCTCTCTACCTGATTCGCCCCTCGACTCAAAGCCTCATCCATGCCCTTAAATCCCTCTTTCATTGTCTTGAGGCGCTTGAGCTGTAGCGATTCGTCAATCAAGTCCATACCTTTGGAATAGCCTTCCAAGCTTTCATAAACTTCCCGGACTACTTTGAGATCCGCAGGATTTTTTGCCAGTAGCATGGCTACGGATTTGGAATTCTTCTCCATTAAGGCAATCGACCGATCCAGTTTATCCGCCGCTTCTTTCGCTGCCGGCACCAGCTTCTGATCCAGGAAATCCGCCGTTTCCGTCAAACCCTTCCCAAGTTCCTCCAATCCTTTGGGATCGAAAGAATCACTAATCCCCTCCAATCCTTTCGCCACTGCACCCATTGCGTCCCGGGTGGCGGCGATGGACTCAAAGTCCACCTTTTGTTCCCGCATATTTTTGGTGATGAATTGCAACTGGTCTTTCATCTTGAGGGCAGCCGATTGCATTTTGGGTTGCCGCAACAGTTGGACTTTTTCGCGAATCTGGTAAATCTGAATGCTCGCTTGTTTCGTGGCTTTTTCCGCATGAGAAAAGCCGGCGTGCACCTTCTCCTTACTGGGAAGCAGCCAACCAATCTGGAAGAGTGCTACCGCAGCAATCAGTTCCAAAACCGCAAGAGAAGTCATGAAAATCCGGCGCATAATATTTACCTTTAACCGTCGGGCGAGGAAAGAAGAGCACTATCATTATACCCAAATTTTCCGGGAGCGTGGATCTTGAAGTCTCAAGGTGACCTTGGATCATCTTTATCGAATTGGAGGATCAGGAGGGAGAGGATTGGGAATAAATGCCTGATATCCAGTAGGTTGGGTAACAAATCTCCCGGGCGCGGGGCCAACTAAAATTGCTCGATTTTTCCGTAGTGTTGAGTCTTATGCCAACCGTGGACAGGTACACTTAACTTGTGTTCGGCGAAGTGGTTATGAAAATGGGCGATACAGGACTCGAACCTGTGACCCCTAGTGTGTCATACTAGTACTCTAGCCAGCTGAGCTAATCGCCCTTAAAAAGTTAAACTAAGACAATGGGTGGTCCGATTCAAGTGAAATTTGTAGGTGCCCTTCTCTTTCTCGCTTCTTTTGAATCCTTGAGGATAGAACAAACCCAGTTTAGTTTATTCGGCTTGTTGATGCGTTAAGGCAAACGCGCCGTGCAGAACTACCTCCTCGCCTAATTGGGCCGGCACGATTTCGTAACAATCGGCGAACGGCTGAAATACTCTTTCCGCTACTTTTTTTCGCAGCGGTTGGAATAGAAGTTCCTCTCCCATCAAAGAAACTCCGCCGCCGATTACAATTCTTTGCGGGCAAAGAAGTGTGATCATCGAACAAATGCCTTCTGCCAGGGCGTCCCAAGAATATTCGAGGATTCTTTGGCAGAGGAAATCATCCTGTTGAGCGGCTTCGGCGATCAGTTTGGCGGAAACTGCTTCGGGGTCTCCATCTGCCATTGAGAACAGCAGAGATTCCTTGGCCAGGTCCATTGACATGGTGGTTTTCCCGCGTTTTTCTATAGCCCAGCCGCTGGCAAAGTTCTCCAGTATATCCTCTTGGAAAACCACATCATTTTCGTCCGCAAAGCCAGGCATGCGGATTACCAAGTGCCCAATTTCTCCCGCTCCGCGGCCGATGCCTCGATAAATCTGCCCGTTTAAAATCAATCCGCCGCCTATTCCGGAACCGATCGTTAGGTAAAACACTGGAGAATTACCTTTGCCCGCACCAAAATGGACCTCTCCTAATCCGGCAACTTCCGCATCATTCCCGACCACGACCGGGAGATTCGTTTGCTCCCGTAACCATTCTCGAAGCGGGAAATTATCCCAGCCGGAAATCTGGTGGGACTTGAACACCCTGCCGGTGGCGTAGTCGAC
>CAZPPD010000737.1:0-3494 GCA_964588185.1 uncultured Alcaligenaceae bacterium
GTATCTCCTTCATTTTCTCCTTGCTTCCCCGGCACATCAAAAGAATATACACCGACGGTACGAAGAATAGGGCGAGAATCGTTGCCCCGCCGACTCCTCCTGCAATGGCTACCGCCAAGGGAGGCCAGAATCCGCCGCCACCTAACACCAGCGGCAAAAAGCCGGCAATGGTGGTTAGGGATGTGGAGACTACGTGGCGGGTAGAGTGAATAATCACTTCGGTGACCCCTTCAGGATCACCTTGTTTGGCTTTTTCATCTTCACGGATAGCGGCCATGACGACAATGGCATCGTTGATTGCCACTCCCATTAAGCCCATGGTGCCGACAATTGCCATGAACCCAAACGGATAGCCGAACACCCAAAGGGCCCCCATCGCCAATCCCGCGGATAGTGCAGCTACCAAACCAATTATGCCGGCAATGCGGAAGGAACCAAAGGATAACACCAACGTTGCCACCATCAACACTAACAGGATGCCTACATTTGCCATTAAATTGCTCACCGCGGTATTTCGTTCCGCAGTTTCCCCTCCATAGTTCAATTCATAACCGGGAGGTAATTGGAAATTACTTTGTTTGAGCTTCTCCTTAAAGGATTCCAACACTTTTGCCGGCAAGACCCCGGCTTTGATAAAAGCTTGGACTTCATTCAGGCGGCGATTGTCCAATCGGGTTATCGATGTGACTTCCGGTTTTAACTTCACTTCCACCAGCGAGGACAACGGGACGCCGTCAAAACCGTTTTGCGATTGAATCCCTTTGGGTTGAATGTCCAAGGAAGTAATCCCTTCCAGAGTGGACCGTTTTCCTTCCCCCACGCGAACCCGAACGGGTAATTCCTCCGTTTCCTCCAGAATGGATCCACCAACCGATCCTTCCAATGATCCCTCCAATTGCCGTGCCAGGGCAGTATGATCGAGACCAATGAGCCGGGTTTCCTCTTCGACAACTTGCAAGGAAACTTTGGGTAATGTTTCCGACATCTCTGAGCGAGAGTGAACCACGTCGGGAATTTCCGAAAGCAGTATGCGAACCTCTTCCCCTAATTTTTGGAGGACTTGAATGTCCGGACCGTAAAGCCGAACTTCCACCGGCGCATCAAACGGCGGGCCTTGCTCCAACTGCCGGACCAGAATCCGGTCCCCGGGAAATTGGCGGTCCAATTCTCCCTGCAATCGATGGATCACCTTTTTGCTTCCTTCTTTGGATTTCAATTGCACCAAGGCTTGGGCGTAGGGAGATATATTCTTTCGTTTGGGGACCACGTTGTAATAAAAAGAGGGAGCACTTTCTCCGACGACCCAATGAACATTTTCTACCTCCTCGTAGTCCATGGCGATCTTGCGGATCTTCTTTACCGTTTCCATGGTTTCCTGCAAGGATGCTTGCGAAGGCAGGTCGATTTCTATCTGGAACTGATCTCGGTCTGCCGGTGGGAAGAATTGTTCCGGGAGAGAGCTGGAAACATAGAATCCTAAAATGGGTAAGATTACGCCAAGCACCACACCTGAAATCGGTCTCCGGAAGAAGTTGGTGAGCGTCCAGCGATACCCTTTGGCTAAATCCGGTTTGGAAAATCCATCGCGATACCAACGAGTCGTATTTGTTTGGCGCGAGAAACGATTGCTGATGGCAGTCAGGGCCGGGATAACGGTCATTGCTAAAAGAAAGGAACTGGCAATGGCCAAAATTACGCTTATGGCGATAGAACCGACAAATTCACCGGCCGGCCCCGGCATTAACGCTATGGGAGCAAAAGCCAGGGCGGTGGTTAATGTCGATCCAAAGAGTGGTACTGCCAGATGACGAACACTTTTGGAAACCGCTTCCGCCGGCGACAAACCCTCCCGTAGTCGCCCGGTAACTTCATCGACAATGACAATGGCATTATCGATTAGCAAACCAAGAGCGATAATTAATCCGGTAACCGACATCTGATGGATGGGAATATTTAGAAACCGCATTCCCGTGAGAACCATCAAGGCCGACAGAGGTAAAGCCAGACCGACCAAAAGGGCACTACGCCACCCCATCATCAAAAAGATGACGCCAACCACCGCCAAACCGCCCAGCAACAAGTTGAGCAGCAAATCTTCCAGGCGAGTTTGCACATATTGGTTTTGTTCGAAGACCGTGACTAATTCAATTCCCGGAGGTAGATTGTCGGAGAATTCCTTTAACGCGGAGGTTGCTTTTTGGGTCCATAGATCCACGCGGAATTCTGGGCGAACAAAAACCCCAAGCACAACCGCCGGTTTGCCATCAATGATTGCCAGGCTATCCGGCGGTGTTCGGTAACCTTTGGTCACCTTGGCGATATCGGCTACCAAAACAAAGTGCTCGCCTTCTTCCCCGTAATGAATGGGTATTTGCTCGATTCGTTCCAGCGATTCCAGTTCTCCTTCGATTTCCAGCAATAAATCATTCGCTCTCCCCCGAAGTTGACCGGCAGCAACCTTGGAATCACTTTCCTGAATTTGCTTGGAGATTTGAGCTGCCGTCAGGTTCAGTGCGGCTATCTTGGCAGGATCGATCTCGATGGTTATCTCTTCCTTGGGATCCCCAAACGTATCGATTTCTTCGGTTCCGGATAATCCGCGAAGATTATCTTCCAAATGTTCGGCATGACGGCGAAGGATGGCGTAGTTGGGTTGATCATCGAGAGTCCAATTGAGTGCCACGATTAGGGCGTAGGCTTTCATCTCAATTTCTTCAAATTCGGGATCGCTTACTCCCTTTTTGGGTAACTTGGGCTTGGCATCGTCCAATTTATCCCGAACCCGCGACCAAACCGGGCCCACATCATAAACATCATCCCGTAATTCAATGGTAATGGCGGAAATGCCGGTCCGGGAGATAGACCGAAGCTCTTTGATCTCTTCAACCTCTTGCAGTTCTTTTTCCAGCTTATCGGTAACCAGGTTTTCGACCCGCGAGGCATCCGCCCCGGGAAAGATGGTGTTTACGATGGCAATCCGTTGGGTGAGAGCAGGGTCTTCCATGCGGGGCAGGACGAAATAGGATGAAAGCCCGGCAACCAAAATCAAACAAATCGCCAAGATCAATAATCGGGTATTGCGAAAGAAGAAGTCGGCCATGGCCACCATCCTATGATGAAGGGATCGGAAAAAATTGCAGAGCTATAAAGGGAGAAATTAATTTGTGCTATTGGCTTTGGTGATTACCCGAACTTTCTGACCGGGTACTATCCGGTGAGTTCCACGCGTGATGATTTGGTCCCCGGGGAACAGAGTGCCGCGTACTAAGAGGCGGTCTCCTTCGGTGTAAAGCACTTCCACTTCCCGGCGTTCCACCCGGTTCTTTTGATTGACTGCGAATGCCGACCATAAACCACGGGTGCTTCTTGCCAGAGCAGTGGAGGACAGCCAGTATCCTTTCTGGTTAATCCGCTCTTACAGAGAGAGTATGGCAACTTCACCCGGGACCACTATACCAGCCGCTACATGGAGATTTAACACCACCATGCGAGAC
>CAZPPD010000738.1:0-3489 GCA_964588185.1 uncultured Alcaligenaceae bacterium
ATTCCTCGCATGAAGGAACGGGACGACATACCCAAAGCAGCCGAGGTGACTTTGGTTAATGACCAATCCTCCTATATCCGCAATGCCATGCGGAATTTGTTGTATATGGTCGGATTGGGAGCATTCTTGGTAGCAGTCACCGTTGTGGTGTTTTTGCGGCGGGTATTGCCTTCGCTGATCATAGTACTGGTCATGATGCTCTCCATTCTTATCGGCGGGTTGGGTTTTACCTTCAGCAGCAACACAATCAATCTAATGACCTTAGGCGGAGTCGCCTTGGCCATTGGGACGGTGGTGGATGGCGGCATTGTGGTGGTGGAGAACATCCTTCGCCATCAGCGCATGGGCAAGAGTGGACTGCAAGCGGCAGAAGACGGCACCAAAGAGGTAGCAGGTCCAATCTTCGCCGGGACCCTGACAACGTTGATTGTGTTTACCCCCGTGATCTTCCTGACAGGTATGGTTCGCTACCTGTTTGAACCGCTGTCGGTAGCAGCGGTGTGGACTATAGGTGCATCCTATGTGCTGGCGATGACGGTGGTGCCGGTTTTCTGCGCCCGTTTCGTGCGAGCCAAGATGATTGATAGCCGGGAAGTGGTGGACGAAGGTATTCCGGAGCCTAGGGGAATTTACTCCGTCTTGTTGCGGGCAGCATTACGATTTCGCTGGCTGGTCATAGTAGGCATGGCAGTGGTAGTAGCAGGTTCGCTGGTATTACTCCCACAGATTGGGACGGAGCTGTTTCCAACCGGAGATGCCGGTACATTTGAGATTCGTATGAAAACGGCACCGGGAACACGACTCGAGAAAACAGAAGAATTGGTTGCTGAGATCGAAGGTATCATTCAGGAGGTGATACCCGAGGAGCAGGTCAAAACAATCATCTCAAATATTGGGTTGCCTGTTGGGAAAGGGGCAGGTTTTTCGACCATTCTCAGCCCCAATTCCGGACCTGATACGGCTTTTCTCGTGGTGAATCTGCATTCCCACAATCGATCGACTAGTATCCGGGAGTATATCCAATTGCTTCGGGATCGCTTGCAGCAGCAGTATCCCCGAGAGCAGTTCCTTTTTTGCACTGGTGACATTATCAATGCCGCCCTTAATGAAGGGATACCTGTGCCCATCAATATCCAGGTATCAGCAGGTTCGCTTGAACAATGTGCGGATACGGCGGCGAAGGTGGTTGAGGTGGTCGAGAAAATCCCGGGGACCGCAGATGTTCAGATAGCTCAGGCTCTAGATTACCCCCAGCTCGACATCGAAGTCGATCGGATCCAGGCCAAATATCTCGGGCTGACCCAGGAAGAAGTTGCCAAGGCAATACTGACCGCCTACGGATCCAGTGTGGGATATGCTTCGACCATTTGGATAGATCCTGCGAGCGGCATCGACTTCTTCATGGGCGTTCAATATGAGAGCAACGAGGCCCAATCCCTGGATGACATCCGCAACCTTCCGTTGTCGCTCAAGACATCCAAAGGAGCTACCACTATACCTCTGTCCAATGTGGCGACCATTCGCCGGGTCAATATTCCCGGAGAGATCGCTCATTACAACATTTCCCGAGTGAATGATGTCTACGTCAACGTCACCGGTCGGGATGTAGGTAGTGTTGCCGCCGATGTGGAGGTGGCTTTGGAAGAGTTAGAACTGGAACCGGGAGTTGCAGTGGTATTGCGAGGTCCGGTATCGACTATGCGGGAGAGCAGTTATGCCCTAGGGGTTGGATTGTTGGTTGCAGCACTTTTGGTTTATTTAGTGATGATGGCCCAATTCCGCTCGTTCGTTGATCCCTTGCTCATCATGTTGGCGGTGCCTCTCGGGATCACCGGAGTGTTGGTGGTGCTGTATCTGACCGGCACAACGATTAACATCCAATCCCTCATGGGTACCTTGATGATGCTGGGAGTAGTTGTAAACAACAGCATCCTGCTGGTCGAGTTTGCCAATGTCCTTCGGGCCCGCGGTTACACCACCACTCAGGCCATGATGGCAGCGGCCCGGATTCGACTGCGACCTGTATTGATGACCTCGCTCACCTTGATTGCTTCGATGTTGCCCCTTTGTTTCAACCTAGCCCCCGGGGGGGAAGCAATGATCCCGCTGGCCCGGGCCCTGGTAGGGGGTATGGTGCTATCAACCTTCTTGACCCTATTTTTGGTGCCTTGTGTTTACACCTTGGTCAAGCGGGGAAGCTTCGCTTGAGTAACGGACGCAGAAGAATTTCGTTCCGTATTGCTGATGTCTGATTCCCAAGGGTATTGATTCATTGAATTAAAAAATGTTGATCCCCCATCAGGTCGGCTAAAAGGATTTACATTATACACTACATGATGGGAGAACTACTCCTTCTCAAGTCACGCTCTCATCGGCACCAACTAAGGACGAATGCGCCGGCGTTTTGGAGTGAAACCGGCGAGCAGTAAAAACAGCCCACACAGTAATCCCGCCAGATAGGCGATCGAGTTACGAGGCATTCCCTCCAAAAGACTGAAGAAGAGGATTCCAGTTAGAAACAGGAACATGGCAGCCAAGACCATTAGGAAGCGTTTCCAAAGGGTTCTGATGCGGCTGCTTGCCATCACCCAAATCCCGATAATAAACGCTCCGCCGAACTGCACGGCAAACGCGAATGGTTGGGTCGGACCTAAAAGAGCCATCATTACGGCGACTACAACCGCTTCGATCCCCGCGACGATTGCCATCTTGCCCCAGTTCAAGTTTGAAAAGGAAAGCGGCTGGGGCGTAAATTTTTCGGGATTCTCTGCCAAGATAGGCTCAGCAAGCCGCATCGCGTACTCGCGTGCCTCGCCGAGTCCGGCACTTGGCACTTCTTGGCGATACAGTTGAATCGCCTCGTTTAGATCGCCGTTCTCCAAAGCCGTTCGAATCGGCACAAGCTGGTCGGCGGTCAAATTTCTCGTTGGCATGCCGTAGTGAGTCAAGCGATAGTCGCGAATGGCCAGTGCGATCAATATCAGTCCGAAGCCAATGGATGCGTAGGTCGGAAATAGATTTGTCAGAATCGACTCTCCTTCCCAAACATGAGCCTGGATTAGAAGGATCAAGTAGGCCACACCAATTCCCGCAGATGCCACTCCCACGCACAGGGCCAATGTTCGCATCCACTTGCCGATTGGCTGCATGGGTCGAAATTGCTGGTTTGCCTTCCACATCGCGGTGAAGGGCAAGCGCTTGGCCTTGGCAATTACTGCTAAATACGTGTACATGGCTCCAAGAAAGACGTACATATTGAAGGCGTTACACACCTTCACCAACTCATGACGCCAACCCGCCACTCGTGTCAATTCGGGATTCGTTTGCTGTGCCCTGAGGAATGCGTTTTCCTCGAAGAGATAAAACACGCCAAATGCAAGAGCGACAATGACCAGGGCAGCCAATCCCGCCAGAGTGATGGGATTTCGCCGTGCCCAGTTCGTTGCCTTGAGGACGCTTCCAACCGGGCGGGCCTGAATTGGTTCCACG
>CAZPPD010000739.1:0-3481 GCA_964588185.1 uncultured Alcaligenaceae bacterium
GAGTATTCCAGTGGCAACAAGGTTTTGGGCGTGTCTATCGGTAAGGTTTTTCCGGTGGCGAAGAAGTTTATCGGGGCATCCCTGGCGGAAATCGAAAAGCTGCTTGAGAATCCATTCTATGAGGTCCGCATGGGGGCCGTCAGCATCATGGATTTTCAGGCGCGAGCCAAGTCCACTTCCCCTGCCCACCGGAAAGCGCTGTATGAGCTTTACCTGAGGCGGCATGATCGCATCAACAACTGGGATTTGGTTGACCGAGCCGCTCCTTATGTGGTCGGGGGCTATTTATTCGATCAGCCGCGCAAGGTGCTGGACAAACTGGCACGCTCCAAGAATCCCTGGGAGCGGCGGACAGCCATTGTGAGCACCTACTACTTCATTCGCAAGGGTGAACTGGAAGACACATTTCGGATTGCCGAGATTCTACTTGGGGACAAAGATGAATACGTCCAAAAAGCAATCGGTTCCTGGCTTCGCGAGGCGGGAAAGGAGGACGAAAACGAGCTAATACGCTTCCTGGACAAGCATTCGGAAAAGATGGCTCGGGTAACGTTGCGATATGCCACGGAAAAACTGGACAAGGATGTTCGTGCCAAGTTTATGGGGAAGAAATAGAAAAGACCTACCGCGCTACTGTGTAGAGTTCGTGTAGTTTCTTGCTAAGGGACGGGGTTGGTATAGACCCTTATCCCCTCTATCCTTATGCTACCTTCGTCAAACAAAGCTATGGCTTCCGCATAGGCATATTTCTCAACCTACTGCACTATTTTCGCCAACGTTTCCGCGGTATCCTGATCTTCCACCTCCACCGGGCGTTGCAGGATAATTGGTCCGTGGTCATATTCGTTGTCGGCGAAATGAATTGTGCAGCCGGTAATCTTAACGCCTGCAACTAACACTTCCTCATGCACGTGACGGCCATAGAACCCCTTGCCGCAGAAAGCTGGGATCAAAGCCGGATGAACATTCATGACGCGAATTTCAAAGTCTTTTGGGATGTGTATCAGTTTCAGGAAACCCGCCAGGCAAACCAAGTCCACTTTGGCTTGGCGGCAAAAGTTGAAGACTTTCTCACTGGGCAATTCCACAGGCTGAAATTTTTTCCACTCGACTACCTCTGTTTGAACTCCGGCTTTGCGAGCCCGTTCCAAACCAAAGGCATCTGGATTGTTGGAGACGACCAGAACTACTTCGCCGGCCAGTTTTCCTTCCTGAAACCGATCCAGAAAATATTGCAACGTGCTTCCGTTACCACTGAGAAGTACTGCCAAGCGAATTTTGTTGTTTGCAATCATTCAGAACTAGAAATGGGTCAATGAAAATAGTTTGGACCACGATTAAATGCCATCGTAAACATCCATTTCGGGCCGTTTCCAATCTTCAGCGAAGGTGCTTAATCGCCCCCGAAAGTCCGAGGCTTGATCTTCGTCGATTCCCCGATCGGATAATTCAGGTTGATTTCGATTTCATCATTGTCATTCCTCACTTCTCGAACTAAACGGCAAAAATCCGCTGCACATTATCGCGAAGAATCTGGCGGGCTAAACCTATCGCCTGCGTCTCATTAAACCCCCGGCCCTGAACAAAATCTTCGGCCAAGACCTCCGCCAAGACCTTGCGATACATGTTGTACTTGGGCAACACAAATTCCAACTTGTAGGCATCGCTATAATAGCCGATCTGCTTTGTCTTGGGGACCGCTTGCAGGCGGGCCCGGCAGTCCTGGGAGATGAAAACGGGAATGTTGGAATACCACCAATGCCCCGATGTCACGACGTTCGGAAAGATCCAACTGTAGCTCACTAGTTCCTGATTCTGCCCGCTGGACAGCACCGAGATGCAGAAGGTTACCCCAGGAAAGGCATTGAACAACTCGCCATATTGGATCAAGGACGTTCGCTGGTCGAAAAGGTCTTGGCCTTGATGGACCCCCCCATTGTAGACTGCACGGTTAACGCCAATCATCAAGTCGAAGGGCAGGTTGAATTCCCGGCATTTATCCGCAAACAACCAGAAGATGCCCTGGGACATGGCACCCAAAGAATCCGCATCACTGGAATCAACCTGATCCAGCGAGGGAAAGTTTTGCTTTTTTGGGCTGAAATTCGGGGGCAGCGAAATGGCGCAGGCCTTGGCATTGTGCTTGACGAAATGGTGGAAGAGATTGGTAATGGCAGATTGGATACTCGCCCAATCGTTGACTTCCACTCCGGTTACTTTGGCCAGACGCTGGCGGACTTCGGATTGGTGTAATCCAAATACCAATGTGTCCGTTCTCAGACAAGGAACATAGCGGTTAGAGTCAAACCCATCCAAACGATCATCAAACTCGTTGGTAAGGAAAATCTTTTCCAGATTGGTCTTGGCGAAAACTTGTTGTTCCCAATCGGGCTGGTTAAATGCTTTTTCTGCTCTATCGTACAGAGCATCACAATCATCCGCCGAAACCTGGTCGTTTTGAAAATCCAGGAACTTCCGGGCAATCTCCACGAACCAACTGTACTGGACGGTATTTTCAATCCGGTCCATGTAGGAAAGGATAGACCGCACTCGGTCGCGGGGAGGTACTCCTTCAGCCAGAGGGCTGTGGTCCATTCCCGCCGAGTGGGCCAGCTCCGTGTAGTAGTGATAACCCAAAATATCGGTGAGGTTCCGGGAAACCGGGTTAAACGGATCGATATGGGAATGGGGATCGATCAAAGGGATTTTGCACATTTCCTGGTACAAGTCGCGGCTCAGATCGCTTTTGAACATCGTGGATCTCGTCTTCATTTGGGGGAGGCAGGAACAGGACTATTGCCGGACCAACGAATCAAAAACTCGGACCGACTTCCAATTGGCTTTGTTTTCCTCGATAAATTGATTGTGCAAGGGGGCAACCTGATAGGCGTCGTGGGAAGCCTTGGTCTTAAAGATCACATGCAAGGCTACATCAAAGTCGCGGACATTGACTTCGCGATCCAGGTCTTCAGCCAGCACGCCGCAAGCAAAAAATACCGTCCCGGAATGCGAAGATAAGTATTTCTTGCAAGCGGCAACTAATTTTTCTTTGGCTTCGGGGGAATTATCGTTCAAGGCGAAGTAGACGTTGTGAGCAAGTAGAGGTTCGCTGTCAGCCATAGTTTTCCTTTGATTTGACTCAATTAACGGTTTGTGAACTGGTAACAGATCTGGCAGAAATTAGGGGAAATTAGATTTTCTCCCTAAATTCCGCCGAACTTTAGCTATTAACCAGTGGAGATTTTATAGGAAAAAATCTCAGAATAGAAACCGGGAGGCTTCCTTCAGGAAGGTATCGGCGGGTCGGTAGCCGATGATCTTTCCGACCATGGTGCCTTCGGAATCCAAAAAAACAAATGTTGGATAGCCGGGGACGCCGAATTTTCTTGCCAATTGGTATTCTTGCCTTCCGTCCAATTTAATGGAGATGGTCTTCTTTGCCAAAAAGTCCTGGACTTTTTGTTGGGTGAAGGTTACCTTG
>CAZPPD010000740.1:0-3480 GCA_964588185.1 uncultured Alcaligenaceae bacterium
ATCGAAAAATGGCTGCTCCTAGAGTACGCCTGCTGGAGCGGGCCGCATTAAGCCCGATGACAACTTGAGCCATGTGTGTTGTATGGTCTCTGCCTCCCCCAAACCGGATAACCCTGGATTTCACAAGAAGGAATCTGAGAAGCACCAGCCAATTGTCTTGGAGTGGAAATTTTTTGTTCTTGGCTGCTTTATCTCACTTGTTGCTGTTGGATTGGCAATTTGGGGATTTTCGCTCCAGAAACTGACCATGGATCAACGCTTTATTCTTCACTGGATATTTTCGCTGTGCTCAGGTTTCGCTTCTTGGAGCTTTGCCGGATCAATATCTGCCAAAGCGAAAGGCTGGCAGGGTTTTGCTATTGCGGCCACCGGAGGATTCGCCGTTTGGCTCCTTTCCAACTTCCTACTCTTCAAGTCGTAATCCAAGGCCATGATCCATACACGCGGACCCTCGCATTATATGGATTACTAGTGCTTGACGAACGGTCACCGGTTGATTAGCGTTAGGTGAAAATATTGCCAAATTCCTCCCATCTTCCCCAGGAGTACGCCGTCATGATCCATCGCCTTGTCTTTGCCTGTGCAGCATTGGCCACGCTCGTTGGCAGCCCACTAGAAACGAGGGCCGAATATATCTACCTGAGCCTCGACCCTCCCGGTTCGGTGGCTTCCCAAGCAACCGCCATCTCCGGCAATAACGTGGTCGGCTCCTACAACAACGGGAGCACTACGCAGGGTTTCCTATTCGACGGTTCGGGATACACCACGCTGAACGTTCCCGGTTCGGTGTCAACGAACACACGTGGCGTCTCCGGCAACAACGTCGTTGGCATCTACCAAGACGCCAGTGGTATGTTCCACGGCTATCTTTACAGCGGCGGCACGTACACACCGATTACTGTCCCCGGTGCGACCTATACGGAAGCAATTGCTTCCTCTGGCAATAGCGTGGTCGGCAACTCTCAACCGGGAAACGGCCAATTCACCGGGTTCATCTACAACGGTGGAAATTTCGAGACGGTCGCCGTCCCTGGGGCGTTGCAAACTATTGCCTCCGACATCTCTGAAAACAACGTCGTGGGCTTCTGGAGCGCCAGCGGCAGCGGCGGACCCGGTGACATTCACGCCTATCTTTTCGACGGTTTATTCTATGTCACCCTCGACCCTGACGGAGCAATAGATTCGGCGGCAACCGGCGTGTCTGGCGACAACGTGGTCGGCTTCTATCGAACTGCGCCGGGCAGCATTTTCCACGGCTTCCTATACGACGGGTCGGGCTTCACGACGCTCGACTTTCCCGGTGCGACCTCGACGCAGGCCACTGACGTGTCCGGGAACAATGTGGTCGGGTTCTTCGGACCTTCCAACAACGTCATCGGTCGGAACGGCTTCATATATGATGGTTCGAATTACACCGTCATTGACTACCCCGGCTCTCTCGGCACCACCGTTACGGCTGTAGACGGTGACACGTTGGTCGGGTACTACATCGACGCCGATGGCCAGAGGCACGGGTTTTTAGCCTATCCGGCTCAGGAACCCAATCCGGTCCCGGAACCCGCCTCCATTACCCTGTTCGGCATCGGAGCTGTTGCTTTGGCTTTGTGCGGCTGGCGACGGCGGGTCAAGTAGCCGCCCGCAGTTAGTCAAAAACGGTATTGCTTGATGACCAGTTGCCGGTCAAGTACGATTAGGTTTTGAGCGTCGGCATTGTGCCTGCGTTTTCTTTATTTGGACCACGGAATTCCGCAATGATCCGCTTCGCTTGTCCAGGGTGCCAGAACGTGTACGACGTCCCCGACGATGTAGCGGGGAGAAAGACCAACTGCCGCCAGTGCGGCCAGCGGTTACAGGTCCCCGCACTGCCAAACAAGACCGTGATGGCGCCGCTAGTGGGTCACAGCCCGGACGCTGGCAGCAATCAGCCAGCGCGACCCTTAGCGGTGCCCGTAACAGTTCCCCAGTCTGACAACCGCTATGTTGAACAATCAGAAGCAAATCAATCAGCACTTCAAATGAATGCCGGTGATAAGGCTCTAATAAATCGTCCAGGGTATGAATTCGCGATCGCCTCTTTGTGTCTCTCTGTAGGATTCTATATTTATTTAGCACTGGCTTTGGGGGGGCTATTTCGGGAATTTCCCGAAGTGATCGTCTGGGTCGTCGAGGTCATCATTCTTGTTCCGATAGGGGCGACAGGGTTTGCAATTTGCGGTTGGATTCAAAGCGACAAAGAAAAAAATCTAGTTCCACTTTCCATTGCCGCTTTTATACTTTCATTACCCGGACTGCTAATCGTAATTTCTTTGCTCTTGTTTGCAGCAACAAAACTTTAGCTTTCCTAACCGCAGGTAGCGGAATACCGTGTTAATCCAATCAATCAAGGTGTTTTCTTCTGCGTTTTCGAGGCCGTCTTTCTTTGTCATCCTCATCTCACGTACCTTTCATGTCGTAAGTAACGGAAAACGGTGTTGCGGGTAACTCCCAACGCTTGTGCTATCTCCTCTGCCGATAGTCCCTTGTCGCGGAGTTGTCGGGCACGTTCAGGTTTTGCCTTGGTCGCCCCTACCTTCCGGCCTTTGTACTTACCCTCCTTTTTCGCAGCAGCAATCCCCGCTGCCTGCCTCTCGCGCCGGGTTTCCTGCTCCATCTCCGCGATACCGAGCAGGACAGCGGCAAGCATCTTTCCTACCGTACCGTTGAAGTCGATCTGCTGGGTAACGGATACCACCCGCAGCCCCTTGTCGCACCACTCGGCAAGGACGTTCAATCCTTCGATCAATCGGCGCGATAGGCGGTCCAACTTGTAGACGACGACCGTGCCGACCTCTCCCGCGAACACCGCTTTCTGTAGTTGCTCGAATGCAGGTCGCTTTAGGCTATCCCCGCTCTTGCCCTTATCCACGAACCAGCGTGCTCCGGCGAAACCGTTGCCGGTCAACCACTTCTCTATCTCCGCGCGCTGCCCTGCCTCGTTCTGTCCAACGGTGCTGACCCGGACATAGACGGCTATTTGCTTTTTCATCGACGTGCCTCCGGAAATTATGGGGTCTTGCATCAAAATAGAGTATACCTTATTTGATACCAATAATTCAAGCGAAAACCCGCATGTTTTCGCGGGTTTCGGGTACCAAAACGAGATTGACCCTAAATGATACTATTGCGGATATTTCGGATAGTCAAAGTAGTTATTTCCTAGAATCGCCTGTGTCGCGTTCGGTTGATTTCGGATAAGGGAAGCGCTACCCGCGCGCTCACCAACCAACCCGGAAAGCGGAAAGCAATTTTCTTCCGCTAGAATATTTAGAATTTCAATCGCTGGTCCACCTATACAACGAACCGTCATATCCAAGGTGAGGTGGTATCCCCTCGGCCTCGACCTCCGAATACCGATCCAATTGTTCTCGCAGATAACCGGGGTCTATCATATAACCATCACCTAGTGCCGGCTCGTAATAACCATATTGCTCTCCCGGCACA
>CAZPPD010000741.1:0-956 GCA_964588185.1 uncultured Alcaligenaceae bacterium
TTGTTTGGCTTGAGGCAGGATGGCACCTTGGTAGATCTCCACAATCTTTTGTGCCGAACGGGCCTCCTGGAGTGTGTCCGCGATTGCAGCCTCAACACGCCGCAGCAAGCTGGTACGGCCCAGGATAGCTGCTTGCAATCGGGACGAAGCTTCTTTTTCCATGGCACGGTACTTGGGATGCCAGAGGGGAATGTTGACACTGACTCCCACTGCCCAGGCATCTCGGCCGACATCGACCACATTCGTCGCAGGTCGATTGTCTTCAATCCCGGTCCAACCTGCGCTGAGAGTCACATCAGGAATTCGCTGCAATCTGGCCACATCAATTCCTACTCGGGCTGCTTCCTCGCGAAGCGCAGCGGCAATGAGTTCCGGTTGGTTCGCGCCAGCCTGTGCGAGCAACGGGGCGACCTTCCATTCTCTTACATTGGGAGGAGTAATTTCTTTAGGCATGGGTAAAGGTGCATCCGGTCTTCGATTGAGCAGAGCATTGAGGTTGGCTTTGGCTCCCACTACCTTTTGCTCCAGCTTTTCCAACTCTACTGTGAGGCGGCTAAGTTCCAGGGTAGCCCGCAAAACATCTCCCTGGCTTGCCTGGCCGACACTTACTTTGGCATTGGCAATGCGGACTAAGGACTTGAGGTACTCGCGGTTGGTATTGTTGATGCGAATTTTCTGTCCGAGAATGTAGAGTTGGTAGTAGCTGCTTTCAATCATGCTGATGACTTGCAACCTCGCCGCGGCAAATAACTGATCCGCGGCCTGGGCATTCACCGCCGCTTGTTTTCCTTGCAAGCTGAGGCGGTGCCACCAAGGGAACTTCTGTGCCACAATGACATTGGCCCGCAAAGAACCGGCTGCCGTCTCAATGGGATGAATGTACACATTGCTGCTCACGGTCGGATCAGGAAGAGAGCGTAATTGGGGAATTCGAGCCCAGGCAGCCCGCGCCTGAT
>CAZPPD010000741.1:966-3478 GCA_964588185.1 uncultured Alcaligenaceae bacterium
GATACGACAGTATCTGTAACTTGGGATTGCTTACAACACCGAGTTGGATCAGTTTCTGCAAAGTTTGGGTATTCTCGGCGTTTGGAGAGGCTGCATACGGTTGGCCAAGCCGGACGGTCTTCGCAGCTGAGGCACCATACGGAAATAGCAGGCAGCCAAGGCCGATAAGCACGGAAACCGGAATTACCGATTTCCAGGCCAAGCCAATGACGAGGCAATTCATGTCACAGCCTTCCTATTTGGAGGTGCCGGCCTTATCCGCCTTCGCCAGCTTGGCGTCCTTTTCTTGATCGGAGAGTTTCTTCCAATCGGGAATACATTCGGCACAGCAAAAACCAACCGTTTTGCCGTTCCAAGCAGTCGTTACGCTCGGATCGACCTCATTTCCCATTATCGGACAGATTTTATTCACAGTTTCAGCCTTTCCATCCGAGGAAGTCGGTTTCTCACCTTCTCTTCCGCATCCGGAAAGCAGGACAACAAGGCAAAATGCCGCAAAGAAAAAAATTCGTAGATCAGGATGAGTTTTCATGTTCGTCCCTTGAGGTTGTGTGAAGAGATTTAGCTTCCGCGCAATCCAATTAACGATGGACGGAGAATCCATTATGTCGGAAATCAAAGCAAATGCGGATTCAAATCAACCAGGAACAGAACAAAATGTGTCTGGGTGGAGCAGGTAAGATAGGTCTTGCCACCCTGCAAGGGACCTGGCAAGCAAAAGTAGGAAGGGCAAATTGTGAGGATGCTGAATCTAGGTAATGAACGGTCAGTTTTCCAGAAAGGGAACTTCTGCTTTCAGAAGGAGGAGTCGCCGGAGCGGAATGAATCCGGCACTTGCAAGTAGGATCCGCACAATTTTCATCGGAACAACTATTGCCCGCCTTGTTGAGATGGCAACAAGTTTCCTTCTTAACTTTTTTGTGGTGACAACAAGTATGCTTATTCTTACGTTCCCCCCTGGCATCGTTACTCCGAATAGTACAGCAACAATGGGAGGAGGCAAACAGAGTAAGAGGTCCGCAAAGGAGAAGAGTAAACCCTAATCCAATGATGAGAGCCAATCGTTTATGTCGAGACCAGTTGTATTGAAGGGGAAGCAAATTCATATTTAGGTAATTAAATCCTAACCAACTCTTACTAAACTAAGAATAACAATGTGGACATATTAAATCAAATGTATGCTCTTGAATTGGTTTAATAAACTTTTCAGCGAAAGCACGCCGGTATTTGGAATGGATATAACCGACGGGATTTCGGTTCTCGTTGCGGCTGATTTTATTGAAGTCAAACCAGATATGAAATCAAACGTTCCACTACTAACAACCCGCCTACACCGCCGAAAGGAATAGCGAAGGCGAGGAATAAGGGGTCTTGTACCAATGGGCGGAAGGCCCCTTTTTGTTCGTCTTGTATTTGGCGGATGGCCAGTTCAAACTCATCGGTATTGGGCGATTGATTGACAACCGCTTGGTAATGCTGCTCTTCAAGGCGGGCGACCACATCTTCGCGAGCTTTCTCGGTGGCCTTGCGAAGATTCCAGGAAATGATCACTGCAAACATAAGATTCAGTCTGAGCATGGCAATCAGGGCCCAGGGGAAATCAAAGTTGTCAATGGCCGGATGGCGGCTCAAGGCAATCAGGACCGTTACGGCCACGGGGTAATAAATTAAATTGGACACTGCCTTGGTATGCTCCGCGATGGTACGGATTAATCGCCGGTCCGCCGCCGGGTCGGGAAAGCGTAGCTCTTTTTGATTCGTTTGGTTTTTAATAACTATCGGTTCCCTGGGAGGGGGCTTCACTTCCTCCTTTGCCAAGGCCCGGACAAATCTCCGGCACAATTGGGCCGTGTCAATGACGAAAAATACCAACAACATCATCCCGATAACCGCAAAGTACAATATGGGTTGATCGATCCAGCAAACGAGATCTCCCCGGTACGGTTGAAAAGGGAAATTGGTTAGGCAGAACAGCAAAAAACCAAAACCAAAATACAGCAGGGTAAATAAACCCGCTCGCAACAGGCGCGGGAAGAACCCCCCAGCATCGCGGTAAACGTCGAACACGTGCTTATGAGTAATCAGTCTTGATACGTTTAGGAAATCGCCTTCTTTGCGAAGGAGAAAGGTATTATTGTGAGGTGCTTTAAGCTTGATTTGCTTTAAATTCTCCTCAGTCCCTTTGCTAACCTCTCGGAGGTTGCGCTGGGGAAGAGGGTGGTTGTGCTTTTCAAATTCCTTTTTCAGGCTAACCGGTACCCAGTCTTTATGGTACTTGCCAAGCTTCTCCCATGAGTTTTCCCTGATCCTATTGGTGCGAAATAAGGTGCTTCGCAAGTTGTCTTCGATTTGCCACCAGTTCTTTAAGGCACTGCCTATCGCCAGGAAGAGTAGCCGGAGGTTTTTACCACAGGATTGAACCCGTTGCCAGGATTTGCCCGGAAATTCTTTTATGGACTTGCCGAGATTGATTTTCCTAATTCCCGAAACCCACGCTTTCCATTTGGGAAAC
>CAZPPD010000742.1:0-3476 GCA_964588185.1 uncultured Alcaligenaceae bacterium
GGATAACCCGCAAATCATCTGCTACAGCAAACAAACCCCGGACCAAGCAAACACCATCTTTGTGATCGTAAATGTGGATCCGTACCACAAACAATCGGGTTGGGTCGAAGTTCCCCTGGACCGATTTGGCCTCGACCACTCTCAATCCTACCAGATGCATGATTTACTGAGCGACGCTCGCTACTTGTGGCAGGGTTCGCGAAACTTCGTAGAACTGGACCCCCATATTGTTCCGGGACACATCTTTGCGGTCCGCAAAAAAATGCGCACCGAGCAGGATTTTGATTATTTCACTTAAGTGGAGCGTCGAAAGTCACCTCGGCCAAACAACGGATCGGGTAGCACTGCCACTCTCCCCCAGACTCGAATGAGAATCGAATCCCAAGCAAATACGCTACTCCGCCGAGCCAACCGCATCGCCATTCGCCACCGACTCGGCGAAGTGGTCTGCATGATCGAGATCGTATCGCCGGGGAACAAAGCCAGCCGGTCATCGGTGCGGTCCTTCGTTGAAAAAACGCACGAGTTCCTTCCGGCCGGCGTGAACGTCCTTTTGGTAGATCCATTCCCGCCCGGGCCACGCGATCCCCATTCCCTTCACAAGCTGATCTGGGACGAAATCGAAGAGGTCCCGTTCGAATTGCCTGCAGACGAACCGCTCTTGCTGGCCTCGTACCGAGCCGGAGATGACAGCGTTGGTCTGTCCACAATGGCGTTTCTCGAGCCGTTCCGCGTGGGAGCAACAATGAGGGATATGCCGGCTTGGATTGATCCGGATGTATTTGTCGACGTGCCACTAGAGCAGACCTACCAATCCGCTTGGGAGGTGTGTCCCTCGGACTTCCGATATTTGGTCGAGCACGGACGATTGCCAGAGGAGTGAGGCGGAAACCCGGACTAGCTGATTGAAAAGCGATGGGCAAGTCGCGTTTGCCTATCGGCTTTAAAAGTTTGGTCTAATGTTGCCGTACTTTATCATGCCGAAAGAGAAAAGGTGTCAAGGTCCTGACACCTTTACTTTTGTTACCTTTTCTCTTTTTTCCTTCCATTCTGTCTCACCCTTTGGCAGCATTACATTTCTACAATCCAATAACAATTGCAACTCTCGGAGGCGGGCATGCGTACCTGTTCCTTTTTGCTCCTCTTGTTGGCCACACCAAACTTGATTGCCCAGACCAAAGGTATTCATTCGGACAAGCAAAATATTTTCCCGGAAAAGATGCTCTACAAGTATCTGCAACGGGAAGCCGGAAAATATTTCGATGCTCGCAGGAAGAAGGTGGCTTCCCTGCAAAACGAAAAGCAAATCCAACTACGCCAAGCTCGGTTGAAGAAACTATTCATTGCTGCCTTGGGCGGTTTTCCCAAGAAGACCCCGCTGAATGCCAAGGTCGTCGGCAAGATCGAAAAAGACAAATACCGCATCGAAAAAGTCATCTACGAAAGCCAACCAAACCATCATGTCACTGCCATTCTCTACCTGCCCAATGGCAAAGGTCCTTTTCCGGGCGTGTTGGTGCCTTGTGGCCATAGTTCCAATGGCAAAGCATCGGGAGCTTATCAGCGAATCAGCATTTTTCTGGCAATGAATGGCATCGCCACCCTTTGCTACGACCCCATCGGTCAGGGCGAACGCAAACAACTGGTCGATGACAAAGGCACTCCCCTGATTTCCAGCAGCACAACGGAACACACCATGGTAGGCGTCGGAGCCTTGCTGGTAGGCAAGAGCGCGGCGACCTATCGGATTTGGGACGGCATTCGCAGTCTGGACTATCTGGCGGGACGCCCGGAAGTGGACGCCAAGCGATTAGGCTGCACCGGCAATTCTGGCGGTGGAACCTTAACCGCGTACCTGATGGCATTGGATGAGCGGATAGTGGCCGCCGCACCGTCCTGTTACATCACCTCCTTGGAGCGACTCTTTGCCACCATCGGCCCGCAGGACGCCGAACAAAATATAACCGGCCAGGTCGCATTTGGCATGGAGCATGCCGACTATGTCACCATGCGGGCTCCCCGGCCGACGCTCATATGTGTTGCCACAAAAGATTTCTTTGACATTGACGGTGCCTGGACAACCTTCCGCGAAGCCAAGCTGCTCTACGGCAAACTTGGCTACGGTGAACGAGTCAGCCTCTTCGAATTCAACGACGGCCACGGCTTTTCCCGCCCGCGGCGACAAGCAGCCCTACGCTGGATGCGGCGCTGGCTGCTCAAAAAAGACGATGCGGTCTTTGAGCCGGACTTCCCCATCTTTACGGACGAGCAATTGCAATGTACTCGCAGTGGGCAGGCCCTGCATGACTTCCGCGGAGTCTCCGCCTTCCAACTCAACGTCAAGCAGGAAAAGAAACTGCAAGCCCGCCGCAAACTCTGGCATCAATTCAACAAAACCGGCAAGCAGTTCCGGGCCAAGGTCCGGCAATTGATCGCTCTTCCCGGCACGATTCAAGCGGCCAAACTCCAATTGGCGGGAGAACAACGTCCACTCCAGTTTCTCATCCGGGAATGCTATTTTGAAACTGAACCGGGTATTTTGGTTCCCGGAACACTTACCAGTCAAAGGAAGGCAAGCAAGAAATTATTGTTGGTTGTCAACGGGAATGAGCTTGAGCCTTCGGACCGGGCCAAACAGTTGAGTCGCATTGGAAAACTGGTGAAAGCAGGAATAGATGTTTTGGTTTTGGATTTACGGGGCATGGGGAAATCCTCTCCTAAACGAAAACGGGGTTTGGCAAAATACTTTGGCTCCGAATGGCAAGAATCCTTCCTGGCTCTGCACCTCGGCCGCCCACTGTTAGGCCAACGAGTATATGATTTACTCAGCGTTGCCGAATGGGCAACTAAGGCCGGCAAGTATAAGGACCTTTCACTCTTGGGCATTGCCAGTGGTGGGCCGATTGTTCTCCATGCGGGAGCATTGGACTCCCGGTTTGGGAAGATTACCGTCGAGGAATCCGTAGCCTCATGGTCGAAAGTGGTGAAGACGCCTGTTAGCTACAATCAGCTTGCGAATGTGGTTCCGGGGGCATTGGAGTTTTATGATTTGCCGGATTTGAGTAGGTTGATTGAGCCTCGAGAATTAACGGTGCGGAACAGAGTAGAATCACCTAAGAAAAGCAACGGGAAGAAATGAAACTAGGAGGAAGCCGTTTTGGCTCTCCCAAACTCCTGAGTTTGGGGAGTGTAAAATCCAGCAAGGCGAAGGGGCGTTTGGAGAGGGCGAATAACCGGGTCTACAAGCCGCCGCGATTTCCTTGAACAGGGATTCCTCTTTTCTTTAAACGAGCGATCACTTCATCCAAAGCGTCTCCTCGGGCAATCATGACGCTGAGTTCTTCTTTTGTTCCGTCTTTCAGGTATAAGACTGCGGATCGATTAATTTGTTTTCCTTTTCGATTGTAGGAAACCTCTTCCTCGAACTGTAAAGAGGAAACGTCATTCAAGTTGATGGTTTTGATGACCGGTGCGAT
>CAZPPD010000743.1:0-3475 GCA_964588185.1 uncultured Alcaligenaceae bacterium
GTCATGTCGGTAATCACCAGATAGCGAGGCTTTTCCCGAGCGACGGGCTTGGCGGAGGGCTCAGCCATAACTGTCGATCCGAAGAGCCAGCAAACAATGAGAACAGAACCGTACATGAATGTGTATTGATGCGGGGAACATAACATAGATGGTGCCATGCCTTTCCGGTACGAGTGCCGCGGATCGCAAATTATGGCTTCGCCGAACGCCCGCGAGTTGAGTGGACGGGCCTTTGTGGAATCGACTCCCCTGTGGCCTCGTCGCGGCGCGTTGCACTCCAATGAGCTTGTTAGATCGCCTCGCGACGCGTCCACTCGACTCGCGGGCGTTAGACCGACCGCACCCGTACACCCAACTCGGGTATTTGTGTCAACCGTCCGCAGGGGGCGAGGGCGGTCCTGTGGAGAACTTGGAGCGGGGTCTCCACTTCCCCAGTTCGCTATCTCCATTTGCATTACGAGCTTTGATGAGGATTCGACGTAGATCGTCGTCTCTCACTGTCTCCAGGACGAATTCTCGTACGGTCGCGCCTCGACTTTGACGTATGGAATAGCGAAGTTCCTCCCGACTGTTCCTAACTTGAATAGATAGATATAGAAGAGTTGCAAGTACAGCCGTTGCACCGAGCATCTCTGCTATGGCCCCTAGAGCATCCCAATTCACGCGGGGACTCTCTGAGGCGCATAACGATTGAGTTCACTTGCGTGCCGGCCACAAGGAACGTTGTGTCCAGAAGGATCGTAATGCCGGCCCGTCAAGTGCATTGCTTGGTTATCCGCCCTTGGGCCGTTGCGACACGTCCCAAAGTCTCACTTCATTGTAGTTATCCCAACTTGCGGCCGCCAGAAACCTACCGTCTGGAGATAAAGCCAAGCACCTTACCGACCAGTTTTTTTCATCGACCGTCAACACGTGGACGATTTTCCACGTTGCCCGATCAATAAAGTAGATTCCGATATTGCTATCGCTGGAAACAGCGAGCAAATCTGAAGTCGGCGAATACGCCAGCACGGGCTGAGTCATCTCACACCGTGCCGGGATTTCCACAACGCGCAACAGTTCCCAAGATTGCGAGTCGAGCACAATCAGTGATTTCTCGCCAACGAGGACCAATTCCTTGTTGTCGGGTGCAAGCCAAAGACGGTTCAGGGATTGGCTCGTTTCGCTTTGTTGCTGTCTGAGAACCTCGCCTGTTTCCACGTCATAAGCAATCAGATGATTGCGTTTTTCCTGCTTTGCGACACCGGTCGTCCACAACTCGGTTTCGTCCGGCGAGTATACGGCGCCTCGCATGTGTTTCAGTTCAATGGCCCGGATTTGCTCCATGGACGGTAACCGAAAAAAGTAACCCGTTTGACCATAATCCTGAAGCAGCAGCTGATCGTCGCTAGCATTGAAGAGCACGGTGAAGAGACCGTACGTCTTCAGTCGAATGTCGGCGACAGTCTTGAGGTCGTGGCTGGCCAAATCTCGAACCGCGACATGGTGGATGCCCTCTTCGCTTTCTTCATCGCTTCCGATGAGCATGATGCGTTCTTCGTCGTTTAGGAATCGGCAAATCCCTTGCTCCGATTCCTCGAGATTATGGCGCTCGTGGTCGCGTAAATCTGGGATGGTCCATTCATGTACATTCTCTCGGTCATGGACGTACAACAGCCGGCTATCAGAACTGAATTGAACGGCTGTCGGGGACAACAGTGGCGGTCCAGTCAGACTCTCTTCTAGCATGTCCGAGGTAATGCGTGCTGATGTGCACCGAGTTGCGATATGACGAGGAAACATCTCACTCTTTCCTGGCGGATAACGCCACGCATCACCGGGCCGCCGCGTTTGATGCTCCATGTAAATAGGCCCGGATCGGCGGCTCCGGTGCATGCGATTGATACTCATCATGGCCTCCGTTGGGATGGGCCGAGGTTTGTCCCAATGGTATACGGGTTCAAGTTCGTCGCTTGTCCCTGGCGTGGAAGTTTCAGGAAGCGTGGCTTCCTACCACGATCCGGGCTCAAACCTCGCCCCATCCGAAAGGAGCCATGATGCGTTTCTACAACCAACAACACCAATTCTACTGCGGTGTCGATCTGCATACCAGGACAATGCATGTTTGCGTCGTCGACAATGTTGGGACCATTCTTTTTCACAACAACCTCAAAAGCCAAGCCGCCGACTTTCTGCACGCCGTCGAACCCTACCGCCAAGACCTGGTCGTCACCGCCGAGTGCATGTTTTGCTGGTATTGGCTCGCCGATCTGTGCCTCGAGCAGGAGATCCCTTTCGTTCTCGGCCATGCCTTGTACATGAAAGCCATTCACGGCGGCAAGAGCAAGACCGACAAGATCGACTCCGAAAAGATCGCCCGCTTACTGCGTGGCGGCAATTTACCCATCGCCTATGTCTATCCCAAGGGCATGCGCGAAACCCGCGACCTGCTTCGCCGCCGCATGTACCTTGTCCACAAGCGGGCCGAGACCATCACGCACATTCAGACCACCAACAGCCAATACAATCTGCCGCCTTTCGGGCAAAAGATCTGCTACGGCAACAATCGCAAGAAAAAAAGGTCCGCGTCCCCTTTTTTTTCCGAAATCGCCATTCAATAAATCGTGCATAGCACGCTGCATACCGCACGTCGCACATTCGTGGCCAGTCTCCATTTGGAAAAGGCACGCCGGAAACACGCGGGTCTCTGCCGGATCGAGATAACGGTAAATCGCAACCAGTGAAAATAATGCGACCGAAGCTATTAGCGGAGCCGTTCGAGTGCGAATCGAGCATCTCGTACGTCGGAGCATGGCGGTCCTAGTATGCATGTCTCTGCAGTTTTCCCGAGTTAATGAGCACCAGAAATCCGCAGACAAGGGTCACAGTGTTGAATAACCCAACGAAGAATTCGTAGATAGCCAACTTTCCTGCGCGCTCTGCAAGCTCAGTTGCTGGAATTTCGTCGACCGAGGAATATAGCCGAAATTCAAATATGCAGAGCACCACCATCGGTATCGTAAATATGATGCCAAAGCATGTGGCCATCCAGATCAGGCCAACGACGATATTTGCGATCGCCGATACTAGAATCGGCGTACGCACCCCGGACGTTAGTCGCTCGAGTTGGGCGGAAGCGAGTGGGCCGTCGTTACGGGATTGCGCGACCGGTAATGGCACCTGAAATCTGCCCTTGCATTTTGGGCAATTAACCGTTGAGCCCGCGATCGAAGGAGGCCCCTTGAGATTTGAATGACAGAACGGACATGCAAACTCTATCGGGGGTACTGGGGCTTCTTCGATGGGTGGCGAAGGCGGGTCCATTCACAGTCCGTCCTTATAAGCGGATTGTCGCATAACGACCAAGCTCACCTGCCGGCGGGGCTCGGTGGGCTACACATTCAAGAATCGCTACATGCCCCGCCGGTCAGGTGCAGCGCCTTGATACTCATCATGGCCTCCGTTGGGATGGGCCGAGGTTTGTCCCAATGGTATA
>CAZPPD010000744.1:0-3474 GCA_964588185.1 uncultured Alcaligenaceae bacterium
CCAGCAGGCTGTGGTATGCTACCATGGCCCGGCCAGATTCGGTGACGATATTGGGATGTGGAACTTCGGCTTCATCGCACACACTTAGGATATGGTAGACAACGTCGTTGGCGTATTCCTGGAGGGTGTAATTGATTGAGGACTCGAAGTCGGTTTGCGAACCGTCGTAGTCAATGCCCAGACCGCCCCCGACATCCATGTAACGAACACCGGCACCAACGCGATGGAGTTCGACATAGATACGGGCAGCTTCGGTCAGAGCCCGTTTGATGTTGCGGATGTTGGTAATCTGACTTCCCAGGTGAAAATGTACCAGTTGCAGGCAATCTTCCATGTTGCGTTGCTTGAGGTACTCGACTGCTTCCAAACACTCGGTCACCGTTAAGCCAAACTTCGAACGGAGACCGGCGCTACTGCGCCAACGGCCGGCCCCCTTGGTTGCCAGCTTAACACGGACGCCGATTACCGGCCGGACATTGAGTTCTTCGGCATTGCGAACCAGCAGTTCAAGCTCGGTGTATTTCTCGACAACCGGGATGATGTTTTTGCCGATCTTCCGGGCCAGGACCGTCATCTTGATGAACTCTTCGTCCTTGAAGCCATTGCAGATGATGGGTATATCCGGGCCGTCAGTGAGGGCCATTACAGCGAGCAATTCCGGCTTGGACCCGGCTTCCAAGCCAAAGTGATATTCGCGGCCGACGCTGAGGATATCTTCCACAACATGGCGTTCTTGGTTCACCTTGATGGGATACACACCAAAGTATTGCCCTTGGTAAGAGCAATCTTTGATGGCAGTTTGGAAAGCGTGGTGAATTTCCCCGACGCGGTGCCGCAAAATATCAGGAAAGCGAAGCAAGATGGGTAGCTGAATGCCCCGGGCTTGCAGGGAGTCGACCAGGTCTTTTAGATCGATGCCCCGGTCCGGATCTTTGTTGGGATGAACCACCACATGGCCGGCCTCATTGATATCAAAATACCCTTTCCCCCACTGGTGAACTCCATAAAGTTCAAGGGCATCCTGAATCTTCCATTTATCCATCATTTGCATATGCCGCCTCGGAGTTAGCTAAACCGGAAGACCCAGGAAGACAAACTACCGGGGATTCCCAAGGACCCATAGTTGTACAGTTTTAGAGGCAATCGGATAGGGTGAAAAACTGTTTGGATTAATTTCACTTCTAATCATTTGACTCATTCTATTGTTTCGGTTGGCGGATAGCTTTTCAACAGGGAGCCTCGCGTTTCCAATCCAGTTCCCCCTGAACAAAGAAAGGAGCCGACGGGTTGAGTATTTATTCTGTTGGAAACTCCCAGATATTTAACTATACAAAGAGTCACTGAGTTTTTATCTTAGCTGGATTTCTACGGTTGTCCCTTTTCCCCACAAAATCTACTAGTCGACTTGCTTGCCCGACTTTAATCAAAAATGGCGGCAGCAACCCAATCAGATGATAAATTATCTCATCCTTTCCGGTTAGGAAGTCGATAACAATTTTGCATCTCCGATAGAAAGAGGGATCGTCTACGTATTCATTTTTTCTTCAGAACTCATGTTGAAGACGCAGCCACTTGCTGCCGCATCAGGAGGACAAGGAGGAAAGGATGGTTTTCCGAATGATGCACCCGCTGTGCAAGCACCTATTATCAACTGCAATTCTCTTTTCCGGCTTCGCCTCTTTGGCTTTAGCTCAGGGTGAGATTTACAAATCGGAGTATTATCAGGAAAAAGAATTTATCCCCCAAAGCAAAGCAGAAATTCTTCCTGATCAACCTCATATTATCGTTGAATCACCCAGGCCCGGCGGGAGAACTCGCAAGTTATCAGAATCCCCCTATCAGACCACACCAGCAACCTCAGGTTTGGAATCGATTGCAGTGGATTCGCAACTTCCTGGAGATTCACTTATCCCATTAGAATCGGAACCTGTTCCAGTTGGCATGGAAGAGCACCAAGGCGGCGTCCTAGAGAGTCCCCTTATGTTTAGCGGAGAATGGACCTCTCCTGCGGCCGTGTTGTCGCCGAATATGTTCGGAGCAAATATTCCCGGTCGTACCAGCTTCGTGGTATTTCCAATTCCCGGCCAAGTGTTCGCTCCCGGACCGGTTGCTGCCGTCAATATCAATAATCCAACGAATGGGGGTGGTGTGGGCAGAACTTTAATTGCCGAAGATAGTAGCCCGCTCCCCCGCGATCGCTTTATTTTTAACTATGATTTTTTCAACAATGTCCCGCTTACTGTAGCCGGTTGGGATGTCAATCGCTTTACCTTCGGGTTTGAAAAGACTTTCTTCCAGGAACGTGCCTCGTTTGAACTGCGTATTCCCTTTGCATCGACATTGGATAGTGGATTTATAATCGGCAGCCCTTCGGATACCGGTGAGTTTGGTAATCTGCGGCTTTCCCTCAAGGGCCTGTTCTACAAAAGCAACTCCTTTAATTCCTCGGCCGGATTGGCACTCAGCATACCAACGGGCAATGATACCCGAGTATTCCTTCCGAATGGCACGGAGCTGGCCAAGATTGACAATGAAGCATTTCTGATCACTCCATTTCTTGCCGGACTGTGGACTCCCAATGACCGCTTCTTTGCCCAAGGTTGGTTGGCGTTTGATTTTGACGCCGCCGGCAATACCACCTACGCCAATGTCAACCAGCAAGGTTTGATTCGCGTGGGAGAGTTGGATTCCCAAGTATTAATGCAACTGGATTTTCAAGCGGGATATTGGTTGTGCCGGCGGGGTAATCAAGGTCCGGTGCTGCGTGGATTTGCTCCCTTTGTCGAGTTGCATTACAACACCAGCCTGAATGATAGCGACATCATCCGCTTCAATGGATTTGTGATAGGCGATACCCTAAATGAATACGAAGAGCTTAATGTTACCACTGGGTGCGTCGCCCAAATTGGCGATAACCTGAATCTGTCCTTAGGGCTGGTGTTCCCGCTTCTGGAAAGTCCTGACCGAAGTTTCGACTATCAACTAGGTTTCCGGGCAAATCTGTTCCTGGGCCACACGGCAGTGAGTCGCCGGGTATTCAATTATCTCCAAGGGGCTCGATGATTAAAGCCGAATCGTTTCTAGCCAATTTTCTTGGCTGCTTCCTCCAACTCCAGGAAATACCCCTCGGAATCCCGGTCTTGTTGTTTTCTTGCCTGAGTTAGGCCCTGCTGGGCAAATTGCAGGGCGTGCGATCGGTCCTTGGCCGAGAGCATGGATTCGGTGGCGGTTCCAATGTATTTTAATTCGGAAGGAGCCCGCTCGATCAGGCGATCGAAAACTTCCTTGGCGGTATCTATCTCACCCCGTTTGGCGTGAACGCGGCCACGCCAGAGTTCGTAGTCGTTGCGGCGTTTGCCTTCGTTGTTCTCGCAGTCGAACTTTTCCCCTTCGTCGACATAGTTCATAGCTTCATCCAACTCACTGTTTTTCGCAGCCGTTTGGATGAGTTTGCCATAGAAAGGAAACCGGTCG
>CAZPPD010000745.1:0-3471 GCA_964588185.1 uncultured Alcaligenaceae bacterium
ATCGTCACTGGAGTTTTTCTATTTCAGCCATTGAAGACCGGAACTTTAGTCTTTCCAGTCAATTCGCGGGGCATCCGCCCACAGGTCTTCCATGGAGTAATATTCGCGAGTGTCCTGGTCAAACACGTGCATGATTATGTCGCCGTAATCCTGCACCACCCAGCGACTGGCATCGTACCCTTGGATGGATAGACGCTTATCGCCCACAGAATTCATGGCGACGTCTACCTCTTCGGTGATGGTATGAATTTGCCGCCGACTGGTACCGGAAGTAAGAATGAAGTAATCGTAAAGAGGAGTAATTTTTCGCATGTCCAGGACAACAGTGTCTTTCCCCTTGTTGTCCTCGGCCACACGAGCACAAAGAGTGGCACGCTCGAGAGCGCTAGCCGTCACGAGACTAGACTCTCTTTTCGTTGCTGTGATGTTCAAAGGACCTCCTTTCGCAGGCAGTCGTCGCCACGAGAGGGAAGCCCAATGCCGTAGGGTTGGATTTTTGTGGTAGGCAACCGCATTCGACCTGACTGACCTCCCGGCTGGCGATACCAGCCATCAGCGAAATTATGTGGCCTCAACCATTGAGACCAGGAAGTAAACAAACCCGGGAAGTTAAAGATCCTAACGAAATTTGGAAATGTGGATCAACCTCCCAACAACTACTGTATCATCCATCTTTCTGCCCTCCAGGTCAAGAGACTGCTTCAAATCTTCACAATATTTCTTGGAAAGAAATGAAAGGCATAAACGATAAAATCGGTAATCAACAAAAGATTTAATCTTGCCCTGCTTATTTAATTAGACAGCCATTTTTAAATTTGGGTGCAACAAATAAGCCTTCATGGCAAAAATATCCCTGAAATCAGCATAGGCTGCAGCAGGTCGGTTTCACGGCCCGAACAATGATCCTACAGTTCTTTTACCCGAAGATTTCGAAACTCAACTCGGTCTCCATGGCCAAGAAACCCAATCGGGGCTCGGCTTCACTTGGCAGGCCCTTCCAATCCTTTGACCTTTGAAATATCAACATCCACAATCACCTTCCCATTCACTTTCACCTTCCAATGGGAGCCCTTGCAGGTAATCTCTTCGGTATTCCATTCCCCGGCTTTTTTGGTAGCCCCTCTCTTGGCGGGCACTTTGCAGTAGATCGACCCATGGTATTGGCAAGGTTTAAGCCTTTTATACTTGGGATGGTAGTTGTCCAGGATTTGAATCTCATGGCCGCGGATGGAAACGCCATTATTGCCGCCGGGGGGAAGTCTAAACTCGAAGCGAAAGATCATATCCCCGAACTCTTGTTCCGTTCGCGGATTTCACCCGCCTTTTCCCAAGCAGATAAGCAATCCGTCCTTCGCTATATACCCTTTTGTATTCCGCCAACCATCCAAAGTTTTGCCGTCAAAGATTTGCACAAATCCCGGTTCTAACTTTTTTTCTTGGCCCAAAGCACCGGTGGAAAGAAAAAGACTGCCGGCAAGGACCAACAAGTAACGACTGAATCCAGGCATGAAGATCTCCTAGAAAAAGGCCGTGTTAGGTATGATTCATTCCAATCCTTCGTTCAATAACTCGTCATCATAAGCTTCTTCCAACTTGCGGACTTGTTCGGCTAACTCTTCGTTATCCTCGATGGCACTGGAAACTTCCAATTCCCATTCTGTGCTCGCCGAACGCAAGGATTGCAAATCCAAGGGAACTTGCAGGATCTTCGATAATTGCCGGGTAACCGCCTCGATGCAGGTAGGATTGGTGCCTTGCAAATAGCCCGGTATTTCCGCAACTAATGAAACCATCTCCAGTCCGACTTGAGGGGCTTGCGTCAACAAATAGGAGGTAAATGACCCCGGTCCTTCATAGCCGGTGCGGCGCAAGCCGAATTTTTCCATCTGCGGCAACAGGTCCGGGTCGGAACAGGTAACGTAAAGCCGGGGCTGTCTGGTATGCGGGACAGATCCGCCGAAGGAGCCGACAAACAGGATCCGCTGGATGTTATTGTCTTTGGCGTATTGGAAGATACATTCGCCAAAGGTCCGCCAGCGAAGATTCGGCTCTTTGCCGATAAACAACACGAGGTTGCCCGCTTGATGGCAATAAAACCGGCAGCTGGGCATATCAATTTCTTTGACTTGGCCCTCTTCGATCTCAATATGAGGACGAAATAATGCTGTCACTTCCATCGATCCGGGAAAATTGTAAATATAGAAGGGCTCAGGATCGATTTCCCCAATTGGCTCGGCGTCCAACAATTCCACTAAGCGTTCCACCGTCCCGGTAGAAACATCCCCGCCGTCCATCCAGCCGGTAAATGCCAAGACCAAAGTTCCATCTTGCATGGGGGGGTTTTGCTCTATTTTCAAGTATTCGTTTGGATTCGCCATTGTTGCTGGTTATTCTTGGTTGGAAATCAGTATTTTGGTTCAAGAAACCATGAATATCTCACCTTGCACCAACTAGCTTAAACGGGAATTTCATTCGGGAGAAGGTAATTCATGCAACGGATTTCTTGGTTGTTTATTCTGGGTATTTGGCCGGCTTTGGCAACGACCGCTCTGGGAAACGGCCAGCCCAATATTTTATGGATTAGCGTCGAGGACATGAGTCCCCGGCTTTCCTGTTACGGAGACAAGATTGTCAAAACACCCAATGTCGATTGGATCGCCAAAGGGGGAGTCCGCTATAAACACGCTTATGCCGTTTATGGAGTATGTGCCCCAAGCCGGAGCTGCATCATTACCGGGCTCTATCCAACATCGTATGGAGCCATGCATATGCGGACCATGCGGCGGACCTCGGCCTTGAAGATGATCACCGATCCGGAGTTGCTGAATATTCCCACTTATGAAGCCACTCCACCCCCCGAAGTTCGTTGTTTCACCGAATATCTCCGCATTCTGGGTTACTATTGCGTAAACAATGTGAAAACCGATTATCAGTTCGCCACCCCGATTACCGCATGGGATGAATCCAGCCGCAAAGCCCATTGGCGAAACCGGCCGAAAAAAGACATGCCCTTCTTCGCCGTGTTTAACATCACCACCACTCACGAAAGCGGCACGTTTAAGAAACGATCGCCCATTGTTACCGACCCCGACAAGGTAGAAGTTCCCCCCTACTATCCCGATACCCCCATTGTCCGCCGCGATATTGCCCGGCATTATGACAATATTGTAGCCATGGACGAACGAGTCGGAAAAATCTTGGCCGAACTCAAAGAAGACGGTTTGCTGGAAAATACCATTATCTTCTTCTTCAGCGACCACGGCGATGGGTTGCCCCGAGCGAAACGCTGGGTCTACGACTCGGGCACTCATATCCCCCTAATCATTCGCTTCCCGGATGGGCAAAGAGCCGGCACTACTTCCGATGAGTTGGTGAGCTTTGTAGATTTTGCTCCAACCACGTTGTCCTTGGTTGGCCACAGGATTCCCGACTACATGCAAGGCCTACCCTTTTTGGGCAAGTCCAAAGCTC
>CAZPPD010000746.1:0-3455 GCA_964588185.1 uncultured Alcaligenaceae bacterium
GCGATTGAGTTCCAGTTCCTCGACTAACTCCAGAATTCTTCGTTTCCGTGCTTCCGTGTAGTTCGACATCTCGAAAATGGAATTCACCTCCGCGACCCCGCCAATGGTTTTGTCGGCTGTTTCGCCCCCGGTATTAAAAGCCTTGGGCCGATCAAAAAGGTTCTCCACGTTGAACGCGGCGATTTTGATTGGCATCAATAACCTCACTTGAGGTGAAGATTTGTGTTTGGGTTGGGTGATGCCAATTTACCCCTTAGATGGCTGCGATCAAAGAAAATTTATCCATAAAACCATTGGTGAATATGGTCGGCAGATCTCCTTCGTTGGTGGAAACACCTGCAATCAAGAACAGGATCATTTATGCGATCCCTCGAATGATCACCAAGCTTCCACCAAGAGATTAAAACCGCCACCTGCTTTTAACATCATCGTTGAATCTCAGAGGCAACGGAACTGAAGGGGAACTTAGAATCGGATTCGTTGCACACGATGGTTTTCGCTGTCCAACACATGAACGCTGCCGTAGCGGTCCACTGCCAAACCCCAGGGGCTGAATAATTTCCCGGGCTCTCTTCCGGCTCCACCCCAGATGCCCAAGGATTTCCCTTCGGGGGTAAACTTTTGCACCCGATTGTTGCCAAATTCCAACACATATAAAACGGGATTCTCCCCAGTTGTAAAATCCAAGTCGTAGGGATAGGAAAGTTGTCCCGGCTCATTCCCTGAACTTCCCCAATAGCGAATCAACTCGCCTTCCTTGGAGAATACCTGGATGCGGTGATTGGCAGCATCGGCAACATAAAGGTTGTCGTCCGGACCAAACACCATGGCCCGGATACGAGCAAAATGCCCCGGCGCATTTCCGGAATCACCCCAAGATTGAACGATACTACCATCTCGATCCAGTTTGGTTATTCGCTGAATATCCCCAAACTCGGCGACATAGAGGTATCCATCCTCATCTTGAATAGCATCACAGATATAGCCGGTTTGGTCTTCTGTCGATTTCGTTTCCGGATGAATGGTGCGAAGTAGCTTTCCCTTGGGAGAGTAAATCCGCAGGCAACTGTAATGCGAATCACTAACGATGAGGTTTCCATCGGGATCAATACTCAATCCGCTGGGGCGGCCGTTGGTGTAGTCAGGAGTTGTCCAGGTCGGGCCCAAATAATTACCGTCCCGATCGAACACTTGGATACGGGCTGACCAATCCACCACATAAAGCCGGTTCTTCTGATCGATGGCAATGGCTCGAGGCTTGAGCAGCTTTCCATCACCCAGGCCCCGTTCTCCCCACACTAATTCCGGGGTGGAAGGGTCCCCAGAGCAACCGGAAAGGAGAATACAGCCCAAGAAAATGGATACAAATATTCCAAGATTGTGAGAGCGAAATGAATATGAAAAGATGGCATTTACCCTCAATAAATCACCACAAAACCTTACCGTTTAAGGTTACCTGGTCTCAATGAGAAATGCCAGAATGGGAATGGACTTTAGCAAAAGACCTCTTCTTGCCCGTGTTCCGGGTTGGAAGAATCGGGGTATTTTTCTCAACTTCCCGGAAGTGGTGATGCAATATTCGCCGCACCTCCAAGATCGCTCGCGGGTGGTGGTGCAACGTAACATGGTGGGAAGGAACCAGGATTTCCGATTCAACGCCTCGGACATGCGCACTGGAATAACGGACAACGCCATCATGACTGCTCGGTCCGCTACCGCGGTAGACGCCAATTACCGAGTGGTATTTGACTCCCTGAGGAGGGGGACGATTCGCCAGAATCTCCAATGCCGGAGACTCGGGACTCAGCATATCAATGCTGGTGGGAATACGATTTCCGGCACCCGGAATCTTCAATCCGGGATTTTTCTTGATAAGATCCTTGGCTGCTTGCATTAAACCCTTGGGAGTTTGCACCAGGTTGGCCGCAATCCGCCCCGCGATTGAGGGACTTAGTTTAGATCCCCGATGCGGAGTTCCTAAGAAAACCACACGTTTAATTCCCGGGTCGTGGTCAAAGAAAAACACCCCTTGGAGCTGTTGCCGCACCTCCGGAGAGGCTTTTAAAGCCCCAAAGGGTTCTTTGCTCACCAAATGCCAGAAATCCTGGCGGCTATCCTGCGTCAGTAATTTGCTGACCAAGCCACCCATGCTATGCCCCACCACCACCATCTGATCCAGATTCGGATCTCGGAAATAGGGGTCCAATTCCTGACGCAATTGCCGCAGACGCCCGCGCAAATCAGCCGCAGTGGAGAAGTATGGATTCCCGGTGGGATACATGTAGAACCAGAACTGGTATTTCTCATTGAGCCGGGCATCGGCCCGCAACTCGTTGAAAACCGGTGCCCAAGTCAATGGCGATGAGAGCAAGCCATGCACCATGAGAACTGGGATCTTGCCCGGCTGATAAGGTTCAAACATGTAGATTCCGGTTTTATCCCGGACCTGTTCTCCGCGGAGAAAACCGGTCAGTTCCAGATCTTCCCAATCCGTTCGGCTTAAGAAGTAAGCCAGCGGGGTTGTCAGATCGGTTTCCAAGGGAATAGGACGACCCCGAACTGGGATCTTTTTGATGGTCAGGGGATTGTACAGTTCCAACCGCCCCGCTCGGCGAGCCCCCAAATCCGCCAGGCTGCCTTCGAAGCGGAAAAACGCAGTTACCGGGTAACTGACCTCTTTGGGATAAAAGGCACTACAGGGCCGGGTGTCGGCAGATGGGTTGCGAACGCCGATCAAGGGAACTCCTAAGCCATAGCCGCGAAAATGGCTGGGCAAACCCACCACTTGGTAGTCGGAGCTTAATTTCAGTTCTCCAAACTCTTCCGGCCGCCAAGGAAAACCATGATGAGTAACCGAAAGCCGGATTTTTCCTCCGTTCGCGGTGGGCAGAATGAGTTCCTGACACGGATCCAAACGGCCAACCTTCTGAGCGGCCAAAATACATTTGCTCAACCCATTGTTGTAAAGATCGCAGGCCAGGCGAAATCGGGGATCAAAGGCTTTATCCAGGAGATGAGTAGATTGGGGTAACTTGCTATCTGCAAAAACAACTCCCTGATCATTGCTAAACAGAAAATGATAGGAATACCCCGCGCACAAATAATAATAAGCAATGGCTTCGCTATCCCCATCGTCCTCCAAATCGCGGCCGATGCGATAGGTGATTTCCGCCAAAGCAAACAACAAATCGGGATTGTGGTATTTTGTCGCAAGTTTGTGCAGCCGTGCAAATGCTTTGGGCGGATTTCTTCGAAGCATCGGGGCGAGATCCAATTGCCGAACGGTCTGCTTGGTTCTGGGGGATAGGCCATCATCGGGAGTCATACTGGCTTTCCATGCCGCCAACAAATTGGGGCCATCTGCACGGCGGACTCCGATTCCTGAACTACACCCACAAATTAGGAGAGTAAAGAAAAACTGCGAGGCCAGAAAAATGCGGCAAGACACGGACATG
>CAZPPD010000747.1:0-3451 GCA_964588185.1 uncultured Alcaligenaceae bacterium
ATCCCCAAGGGGAAGACCTTTGGTTTGTGCCGGGATGTAGAAACCTCCGGTTTGGCGGGCAATCTCCCGCAAGGGTTCCTCTTCCATTTTGGTTTTGACTTTCTCGCCGCCAAACAAGAGAAACCGTTTCCCCAAAGGAATATAAGAAGTCAAATCCGGATCCCCGATGCCGATCACATCCACCGGAATATCCCTCAATCGAGCGGCGTGAATGCCGTTTTGCCACTCGCGGTCCCCGGCGGGATCATCTCCATCCGATAATAAAAGAATATCTTGCGATCCCTGAAAGCGAGGGTCATGGAGCCGCGCTGCCGCTTGTAAGCCCAACCCAATGCGAGTGCCGGAAACCCCGGTATCATTTGGCGGGCGCAGTTCTCGCGGCAAATTGGCCGCATCCTGCCTCATCAAGATCCGCCGAAAATGGTAGTAATCATGAGTCAAGGGACAAACTACCGCTGCCCGGCCCGCAAAGACCACCAACCCCAGTCGATGACCGCCCCGTTTCTCAAATTCAGTACATAAATCCAAGAGTGCCTGTTTACTACGCAATTGCCGGCTGGGTTGCTCGGCTAACATGCTGCGGCTCATATCGAGGCAAATCACCACATCCCGGCCCGAAGCTGTCTCCAAAGTCTTTTCTCTTCCCCATTGCGGGCCGGCCATTCCCAAGATTAACAGCAGAAGCGCCAAGGCGATTAGGATTCCCCGCAATCGGCGAAGCATCGGCCGAACCGAAAGATGAGAACTCCAGCCAAAAAGGCCGGCGAAGCGAATCAAGGCCGGTTGCTTGCGCTTCCGGCAAAACCAAGCCAACAACCCGAGAACCGGTAGGGAAAGCAGAAGCCACAAGGCATTGGGGTTGGCAAACCAATTCACGGCAAGCTCCTCCACACGGTCCATTGCAAAGTCAGCACCAAGGAAAAGAGCAGAAAAGCCGCCAGGATAAACCAAGGGTAACCTTCGTGATAGCGGCGATAAATCCAAGAAGGCATCCGGGCTCGCTCCAGTTCATCTATTTCTTCGGTAACCTTTAATAACCCGGCTGTATCATCAGCGGAGAAATACTGCCCCCGGGTAATCTTGGCCACTTCCTGCAAGATCTCCTTGGCACGGGCACGGTTTTCTTTTTTCCTTTGAAATTCTCTTCCCTCTCCCACCGGTTCCTTGGCGGCATCGATAACATAGATTCGCATCCCCAGATTCCCGGCCAGTTGGGCGGCTTGCCGGGGTGTCAATGCCGGCTTGCCGACATTGTGTTCGCCATCGCTCAGCAACACCAGCACCTGGTCGCCTTTACGATCCGGCTTACTTCCCCACAAGGAATAAAGCCAATTCTTCGGTTGGGATGGTTCCGGATTGTTCTTGGATTTGACCTGCAAGGTCTTCAACGCCCAGACGATGGCATCGCCAATATTGGTGTCGGATTCGGTGGGAACCGTTCGAGGTTCTTGGTCCTGGAGAATCTTTAACAACACCGGGTGGTTCAAAGTCAGCGGGCAAACGCTTTCCGGATGCTTGGCAAACACCGTCAGGGAAATTCGGTCGTTGCTGCGTCCTTTGAACTTCTTTCTTTCGGGTCCTTCTCCACCGGACACGAACAGCTTGAAGATCCGCTTGGCTGCCTCCAGGCGAAGGATGTTTTCCCCTTTCCAGTTGTAATCCTGCTCCGCCATGCTGCCGCTGACATCTAAAACAATGGCCATGGAAATTCCCTGAGTGGGAATGCGGCTGCCCGGATCCGGCCAACGGGGACGAGCCAGAGCGAGGATAAGCAGAACAACCACCAAAAACTGTAAGGAAAATAAAACAGCCTTAACAAGAAATGCTCTGCCTCGAGGTAACGACCGGAATAGGTTCAAGGAGGAAAACCGAACCGCAACTTTTCGGCGACGGAAATGCCACCAAATCAAGAAAGGCAAACCTAGGAATAGAAGAAAGAACAGGGGGTTATGAAAATGAAAGGTGGACACACTCGTTTGTAGCCATTGACAAGTTGGTATCTGAATTCGCAAGAATTTAGACAATGGTCGATGATACTCGCCTAATCCTTGCGAATAACTACCTAATTATATCAATTTGCTTCCTTGGGAAACCGGGTACGCAAAAGCCATTTCTCCCACCATGAAGCTGGCCGTAGATTAGGGTCTTGGCAAGAGAGGACATGCTTTTTCCCCCTGCGGGTCATTACTTCTACGGCATTGGTTTCCTTTTCCCCCACCACCACCCAATATTTCTTCACAAAATAGTGATACTCATCCCCATTCGGGGCGGGAATAACTCCTTGGGCACGCGGACCGGGACGAACACTCCATTTTTCTTTTCGATAAACAACCAAATCACCTTCGCGAAAAGTTCGTAGAACCACGGTCACCTCCCGGGACACCTCCCTGCAAGATAAATTCATAATCCAAAGCTCATTTCCATCTCTAAAGAATATAAAGCCTTGGTTTTCCTGCAAACCTTTTTTTCTCATCTTTGCAAATAATGGGGAATAACAACCAATGGACTATTCCAATTTTCAGCTGAAATTTCATTTGGCAAAAGATATTCCAGGTTACCCTGGAAGCATGGGGAACTATTGCAGCATGCAATTGACAAGAGAAATTGAAGTGATACGTTAAAGAATAATCTGCATGCAGTTTGCAAGATGCTTCATTCACTACAATCTTTGGGAAAACGGCCCAATTACGCGACAGAATATTTGGACCACTCCCTTTTAGGATGCCATGAATTCCAAACCAAATTTGTCTTTTCGTAACGGAGAATGGTTAGCTCTTGTCGTTTTTACCTCATTTTCAATAACCGCCTCTGCAGGTTATGAAGCTCCTTGCTATATCGATGGCTGCCAATCCATTTCCGGCCGTTTTATAATTACTGCGAAGCTCCTCAAAAAAGCGCGAACCGTCCATGGTCCGCATGAATGGCAATTTGTTTGGTTGGACCAGAAGACGAAAGAGAAACGCACCTATCCTGCCAACGGAGTACAAGGCGGACAGGTATACGCCCATTTGTTCCTCGCCCCGGACGGGAAAACGTTTGCCTTGTGGAACCATGTAACCCTCTGGAGCAAAAGCAAATCCAGGATGCATGGTCCCAAAGATATGCGTCCGATACTCCAATCCCCAGAATATCGGAACCGGGAAGAATTCTCCCACCGGCTAATCATCTATAACAGCAAGGATGGCTCCATCCTTAAGAAATGCAGTATCATTGATCTCATCCGCGAGGAAGAGTGGGAATCGATTGGGCCTTTTTTCAATCGCATGCATTGGTTGAAAGAATATCCCGATAAAAGCGGCCGCCTCTTGAAATACAAACAAACTCTGCGAACCGGATACGCTTTCTACCGCATTAGCCCGGATTACACCTTGTTGGAATTCCAGGTCCCGACTCCCCGGTCCAAAAGAAAACGAAATTCCCCGCCGGGAAGAATCGTTCGTGTATCTTTAAC
>CAZPPD010000748.1:0-3444 GCA_964588185.1 uncultured Alcaligenaceae bacterium
CAAATTGTTTTCTTCGCCAGCTATCCCTGACACTATTTCACAGTCTACTAGTAAAAACCGACTGTTAAAAAGTCGAAGAAAAAGATTCCCGGAGTTTTATGTCCTCATGGCCACTGGCGAAATGGCCGTTTTTACCAGGCCGGCGATTCTGCCGTTAAAAAGCAGATCGAATCCGGGGCCGAACAGACGCCTGAAGGAGCTAGGTCCCCTTTGCAAGCTCGCTGTGCCCAGTTAGCACGCATGGGGTGCGTGGTCTTTCACTATGACATGGTGGGGTATGCCGACAGCCAACAGATCAAACACCGCCAAGGATTCACGGACCCGGATGCCGTGCTGTGGCAGCAAAACTTTATGGGATTACAAACCTGGAACAGCATTCGCGCTTTGGATTTCCTTCTGAGCCTTCCCGAAGTCGATCCCCAACGAATCGGAGTCACCGGAGCCAGCGGTGGAGGAACGCAAACCTTTATGCTCTGTGCCGTGGATGACCGACCGGACGTGGCATTTCCCGCCGTTATGGTTTCCACCGCCATGCAAGGTGGCTGTATCTGTGAGAATTGTTCTTATCTTCGTGTAGGAACGGGAAACATTGAGTTGGCAGCTTTGTTTGCCCCCAAACCTTTGGGGATGACTGCGGCCAATGACTGGACAAAGGAAATTGAGACCAAAGGGTATCCTCAACTCAAACAACTCTATCGCCTCTACGGAGCCGAAGATAAAGTGCTGGCCAAAGCCTTCTTGCAATTCGGCCACAACTACAATCAGGTAAGCCGTGAAGTTATGTATAACTGGTTCAACAAACATCTCGGCCTTGGCTTGCCGACGCCGGTAACGGAAGAACCTTATGTGCCGGTTCCAATTGAAGACCTTTCTGTTTTTGACGAAAAACACTCTCTGCCCAAAGACGCCATAGATGCGATGGCCTTACGCGATTATTTAACTAAGGAATCCAAACGCCAACTCCGAGAACTTCTTCCAAACAACGCAAATAGGCTCAAGAAATTCCGCAAGACCATTGAAACTGGCCTGCGCGTAATGATGACCGGTGGTTTAGCGGAAATCAAAAAAGTTGATACTGCCATCCTTTTTGCTCAAAAACCCAATAAAGTTATCATTCTGTCCGCCAAAACGTTCCCTGGATTTGCCAAGGACACTGTTGTTATCTGGGTGAGCCCTAATACTAAAGCCCACTTGAAAAATAAGGATAAGCTGAAGGCCAAAAACCAATCGGCAACCTTCTTGCCAATTCGCGTCTTGGGGGTGGACCAACCGGGTCCTTTGCAAAAAGTCAATTCCCGCTATGCCGGTTACACCTGGGGATATAACCCGACCGTCTTGGCCTATCGGGTTCAGCAGATTCTCAATGCGGTTGCCTTGGCCCGGAAAAGTCCCAAGGTGAAAAAGGTTCATCTGGTAGGGATTGGTGAGGCAGGACCATGGGTGCTAATGGCAAGGGCACTCTGTGGAGATGCCGTAGACCGGACAGCAGCAGATATGAATCAGTTCCGCTTTGAGGAAATTCTCAGTAACCAGGATGAAATGATGCAACCCGGAGCCTTGAAGTATGGAGGACTGCCGGCCTTTTCCGCCCTTTGTGCTCCTCATGAATTGTTTGTCTACGATACCGCCGGAACCGACTGCCAACAATGGTTGCGAGCAGCTTACAAGAGCGCGGGCGTCCCTGGAAATGTTCGTATAGAGAGCGATGCGGTGAATACCGACGAAATCCTAACCTGGTTGTTGCGCTAGTGTCCTGCATCAGAAATTCGTTGAATGAATCAATGTGAAGTTTATCTTGAGTGCCATGCTTTCGGGCGGGGACGTCGAGGCAACAAGGTCAATCGAAGCTCGGCCCGAAAGCAAGGCACCCAATTTTCAACGAAAAACTAATAACGAATTTCTGAAACAGGACACCAGGGAGCAGGCCAAATATTTTTGTTTCGGTCCAATAAAAAAATCGTGCTTATTAAATTAGAGGTAATCCACCAAGAATCTTTTGTATCCCTTGATTAGGAAATCAGTTAGGAAACATTGGTGAAAATGGTTGTGTTTATTTTCAGCTGATAGAAAACCTTAGACATTCCATAAACCAAATTATATTTGGAGGTTATGCAATCTGAAAAAATCTCTTGCAGCTGAGCATGCAAATTTATTAAAACCTCTCCATTAACAATTTGGATACCAAGGAAGGTAATGGTGGCATTGCCACTGAAAGGCAGGAAGCCTAGCGCATACCCTACTACTTGCCATGGATATGTGAATGGATTGTCTTCGTTTGCGGGCAACATTTAGGGTAAAACCAGGATAAGCGCAGTAGGAGGCTCCCATGCTTATACTTTCCAGGCGACAGAATGAAAAGTTACTCTTTCCCGGCATCTCCACTTCAGTTCAAATAATCTCCGTGAAAACAGGGGTTGTTCGGTTAGGAATAGAAGCTCCCGATGAGGTTTGCGTGCTCCGTGAGGAGGTTTGGGAGAAACGCGGACGTCCGGGAATTCTCGGCGGTATGCTGCACGACAGCCAAGCCCGCTGCCGGCTTCAAGAAGTAAATCACATTTTACGAAACCAACAAAACAACAATAACATCGCCATTGAACTTCTCCGCCGGCAGCTTCGCGCAGGATTGGTAGAAGAAGCCGAGCAAACTTTGAAATACTTGGAGAAGGGCAATTCCGATTTTCAGGAAGAAGCCGATAACGTAATTAACGACCGGCCAAGGAAAAACGTCTCGCAATCCCAACCCGTCAAGCGAGCCTTATTGGCCGAAGACAACAATAACGAACGCGATCTTTTCGCCGGTCTGCTCCGCATGTCGGGCATTGAAGTTGACACTGCCCAAGATGGAGAGAGCGTCCTGAATTACCTTGAGGAAAACGATTGCCCGGATGTGCTGTTGCTGGATATGGTTCTGCCCGGAAAGGATGGCCCGGCCACTCTGCGGGAAATCCGCAACGACCCCGAACTTTCCGATCTCAAAGTATTCGCCATCAGCGGCCATGATCCGGACTATTTTGGATTGAAACCCGGCCCGGATGGCTATAACTGTTGGTTCCAAAAACCCATCAAACCGGAAAAGATGCTCCAAGAACTTTACCGGGAACTTACTTGTTTAGCTTAAACCCAGTACCAACCTTCTATCCAAGGGTACTGAAGAGCCACGGCGACCCAGCAATGGGGTCTCAGGGACGAGACGTATCGCCAAGGAGTGCAACCACCGCACTGGACTTCAGGGGGGATCGGCCCAGGTCGATCCCCTTTCTAATTTGTAATCTCCTGTTGCTTTGTCCTTTCCGCTTCCGGAAAATATCTGCGGGTTCTGGTATTTCAAGTTATTGCAGATTGTCTTTATGACCTCAACATTCCCGGTGCGGTTCTTTTACCTATTAACCTTCGGCCTGCTTCGATTTATTGCCGATGCAATCGTGATTGCCTTTTCCTGTCAGG
>CAZPPD010000749.1:0-3439 GCA_964588185.1 uncultured Alcaligenaceae bacterium
CAAAACACCCAAGTGATCATCGCTTGGGGAGACGGCAAGCTGCGTTCCTGGAATTTAGCCAACCCGGAAAATCCCGTTTGGGAAGCCAAGGATGGGGTCAATAATGCTTCGTTGGCGTACCTGGAAAATCAGGGAATCTTGATCACCGGAAGTCACAAGAAGATTGAAGGGGCTTTTAAAGGTGCTTTGCAACTCTGGGAGGTTTCCCCCGATAAATTGACTCCGGCACAGGTTCTTGCCATGGAAAAAACGACTGACCGCCAGGTCCACTATTCACCCAAAGTTATGACCTTGGTGTCATCCGTTCCGGGCGGTGTACTCGACCATCTGGCGGTTATAAATTTCGTGGTGAAAGCTACCCCGGTTCGGGAACCCAATCAACAAAAAGTTAGGTGGGTTTACAAATACAAGAAATATGAATTGCAACTGCATGACTTACGAGCGGGAAGATTCGGCCAACTCCCGGCAACCGCACCTCTCTGGGATGATGTCTCCTTTTATCCGGTTCTTGCCTCGACCCCCCAGAAAGGATTTGTCGCCACTGCCGGCAATCCGCATCACAAAATCCAAATCTATTCCAGCCTTGACCTTCGCAATCGAAAGAAAGACCCGGCAAGCAAATTGCGCAGTGTAGGCGAAACCCTAAAGTATGCCGCCTTCGCCACCAAAAAAGTGAACAACAAGATTCACCGCGGTTTGTTGCTGAACAACCAGCCCAATCAGGGTGGCAAGATTGTTTATGACTTCAACGAGCGAGAGTTGAGTCCCAAAGTGCAAGGCTGGACAATTGATGCCCCCAATCAGGCCGGTTGGCGAATCCAGAAAGTCAATCCCACCAAACAGAATCCCAATACCGTGTTGACGGTAACCAAAAACCAACAAATTAAAATGGAGCTATCTTTTCCCAAGGAAAAGATCATCACATATCAGACCCTGACACCAACCTCCCCGGCAAAAATTCCGATGCTGGCTGTTGCTGTTTACAGCCCGAGTAATTCAGAAGTCTCTTTGGACATCTACAACGCGGAAAATGGCAGGCAAATTCGCCGGCTGGTCGGCCACCTCGCTCCGATTCAATATTTGTCGTTTTCGGGCAATGGGAAGCTGTTGGCTTCGGCGGCGACCGATCAGACGGTTTGTGTGTGGACGACAAATGACCTGGATAAGACGCTGTACAACTTTGGCCGCCTTCCCGGATTTGCCATTCAGAAGAGTAATGGCAAATTGGTGCTCAAGAAATTTAAGGGGATTGTGGACACTACCCCAGCCCCGAAGGGATTGCAGGAAGGAGCGGTAATCGAAGGCTTGATGATCGGCAATAATGTGAAGCTGTTCAATTCCCCCAGCGAAATCTACGACTTGTTCTGGATCAGCAAACCGGGAAGCAAGCTAATCTTCCGCATTCAAACTCCGCAAGGAGTACAGCAGAAAGTCCCCATCACAGTTGCCCAGGGAATCGATGAGCGCCGGCCTTTATTCCACCTTTTCGTCACCAAAGCCGGAGCCAACCAAAAACGCGGCTGGTTGGGATGGAATCCGATTGGATTTTATGACTCCAGCGGTTTTCAGGTGGAGAAATATCTAGGATGGCACTTTAACACCGGAAATGCCGCCAAGCCGGCTGCCTTTTCCACGATCCAAAACTATGGCAAAAAGGTCCGCCGCCCCGGGCTGCTTCAGTTTGTAGTGGAGAAAGCAGATTTGTTGCGGGGTGTGGAGCAATGGAAAGCCAAGGAAAAGGAAAAAGAAGCCCGGTTACGGCCCGTACCGATCACCGACTTGGTGGTTGCCGATCACGAGGAAGAAAAAACCAGCGGGCATTATGTCGTGCGGGATGATCAAGTCCGCATGCACCTAACCCTTGCCAATTACAAGCCGCGCAAAGAGGACACGGTTGAATGGCAGATCTCCAGCAAAGGAGAATGGCAAGCCTGGCAGAAAGACCCGGGAGCGAATGAATTGGTGCAGGTGGCTAAACTCCCCCAGCCTGGATTATACAAGTTCCGAGTGCTGGTTCATCTCCACCAAAAGGATGTGCAGCCGGATCCCAAGTATTTGACGGTCCGCTACCAGAAAGAACCTCCGCAAGTAAAGCTGGGCCATCCGGATGTTACCAATACCAAGAAGCCTAACTTCCTTTACCAGGCAACGGTCACTCCAGGAACTCCCGGCGAAAAAGTTGATGTGGAATTGGTCCATCGCTCCGAAAGCAAGAAGTCATCTATTCCTTTAAAGCCGGGAGAAATCAAAAAGAACTTACTTCTTGAAGAAGGGACCAATTTTCTCACCTTGGTTGCCCGCAATAATAACGCCTTGCCCAACTACCAAGAAAACGAAACCACCTCCAAGACTATTCAAGTAATTGTTGCCGGTACAAAACCGGTAATCCGTTTAGATTCGGTTCAGGAAACCGTTGGCAACCGCTTGGCCGACCGGGTCAACATCAATAGTGGTGAAGTGGTGGTTCGCACCCACCGGGTTTACCTGCTGGGAGAAATTAAAGGAAAGCAAAACTTGCAGTTGGCCACTTGGAGCGAAAAAGCAGGCAAAAGCCAGGACCTCAAGAATTTTGACAAGGACAGCAATGTTTGTGCGATCAATGAGGAATTGGTACTGAAGCCCGGTCCGCAAAAAATCACCCTCCAGGCGCAGACCAAGACCAGCAAAGTAGCCAAGCGAGAGTTGACCATAGTCTACCGACCTCAACTGCCCTACCTGGTGATCGAAGAACCCGTTGGTCCGGTTCAACAAAACAAAGTCACACTTAAAGGCAGACTGATTCCGCCGCCGTTTACTTGTCCCTATCCGTTTGCCATGGATGCGACTGTCAAGGTAAATGGCAAAGTTCAAAAAGTGATCAAGGGAATAAAATCCAAAACTCAATCCCTGGAAATAAAAGAGGTCGTCCTTGGTCCCAATCATAACCGCATTGAGGTGAAACTGGAGCACGAGTGGGGCGGAATTCGTTGGGCTCCGGACCATAAGATCCGGTTTATCCGGCCACCCGTGATTCGGGAAACAAAGGTTTCCCGAGTGAAGCGGAAACCGTTCGTTCATCTGGAAGCAAAAATTCAGTCTGCAACTCCCATCAATAAGGATCAGGTTGAAGTCTTGGTCAATAGTAACAAAGTACGCTTCGGCAAGATTGAACTCGCGGAGGTGAAAGGCACCGAAGAGAAATTGTGGCAACTAACAGTATCGGATGTTCCGGTGCAGGTGGGAGCCAACAAGATCCGGCTCTGGGTGAGCAATGAAGAATCCAAAGCGGAAACTCCCGGGGAACAAGTTGCCTTTATCCCCGTTCTCAAGTTAAAACCGCCGGAGGTTGCCTTCTTAAGTCCGGCCGTGCCGAATTTCCTCATCAACGTTCAGGAATTAACCGTCCGCTTTCAGATTCGATCGGAAGCGCCTCTAAAGCAGGTCATCCTGAGTGCAGGAG
>CAZPPD010000750.1:0-3434 GCA_964588185.1 uncultured Alcaligenaceae bacterium
AACCCGCAAATCCACGGTCATCGCCAGCCGTAGCAAAGCTATGCCGGGAAGCGAATAGACATCGTGCAGGATGCTTTTGAAATCTTCCACGGTGAATTTTTTCTTTGCTTCCAAGCGCTTTTTGACCCTGGCGAAGCGATACCCCTCGGCCCAGTCGAAATTAATCTCGTGCGGGTAATTCTTCGGCAGAATGTTGTGATTGGCAGTAGCAATGTAACCGCGTTTCGGGTTGAACTCTTGCGGCAAGTCTGCCACCTTGAGAAAGCCCTTCCAATCATACTTGCCGTTTCCGGGAACGGGCAGTAATCCCTTGTAGTTCTTCCGCACCGGCGTCAGTGCAGCGGCCACCCAGCCGATATTGCCGTCCACATCGGCATAGATCATGTTTTCGGTGGGCAGTTTCCAGGCTTTCATCGCAGCCAGGTATTCTTTCCAGTTGCGGGCCCGGTCCACGGCCAATGACCCCAAGTAGGCTGCCGTACCCGGTTCGCTGCCGACCCATTTGAGAACGAAAGCATGGGTTTTCGTCTCATGGACAATCGGACCATATTTGGTAAACCGCAGTTTCAGCACCGCAGGTTCCTTCTGCCCTTTGACGATTACTTTTTCGAGAGTCGTCCTAACAGGTGCCCAACCTTGTTTAATCCTATACTGATCCGCATGGTTGGGGTTCAATTCAACAACAAAAATGTCCGCCTGATCTGTGCCGACGATAGTGAAGCCCCAGCCGATGCGTTCATTGTGGCCGATGGCAACGCCCGGGAGTCCGGGTTCGCCACTGCCAATTACATTCCAACCCGGCGCGTTGAGATGGACTAGGTACCGAAGCGACGGCAAGCCGATGGCCCGATGGGGATCGCTAGCCAGCATCGGCTGGCCGGATGCGGACAGCTTTCCGGAGACCACCCAATTGTTGCTTTCGGTATCCGAGGGACGAAACTTTTGCGCCTTGGTTGCGGCATAATATCCGGACAGGATTTTCACGCCCAGGGAATCGACATCCAATTCGGCAACCGGGGCAAAGTCGATTTCCGGTTCGGTTGGTGCAATGAACCGTGCTTTCCTGAGCCCCGCAGCCTTTATCAATACTCCGCGAAAAATTTCCCGGCGAAAATTCCGCGTCATGATGATTCCCGACATGCGGCCGAGCACATCCTCGGGTTGCCATTTTTTAGGAGTGAAACCGACAATCTGAAATTCGATCGGCAACCTCCCCTGGACATTATCAATGTAGGCGTTGATGCCTTTTGTGAATGCGGTCGCAATCGCTTTGGTATCGGGGGAATAACTTTTCCATTCCGCATCCATGTCACCGCGGTATTTCAACAAGCGGGCAAAGCGATCCCCGGCTAGTGCTTTTTTACCGAACAGTTCCGCCATTTCTCCCACTGCCCTTCGCCGCCACAAATCCAGCTGAAACAACCGGTCCTGAGCTGCCACATACCCCTGAGCGAAAAACAGATCATGGGAATTCTTCGCATAGATGTGGGCAATTCCCCAACGATCCCGCAACACCTCAACCGGGGCTTTTAATCCGGGCAAAGTTGTCTTGCCTTCAATCTTGGCCAACACCTGTTTGGCCTTGGACAGAATTACCTCCGGAGTCAATCTTTCCTGCTTTCCCTCGCCAAGAACCAAACCTGGTCCGGAGAGAAAGGAAAGACAGCAAATAAGGTAAGGCATGAAATTGATGCTTCGATTGGACATTGTTGCCACTTGGTTTTCGGGGTTCATTATCTTAAGCGGGTGAATTAATGCTATCACAGAGGTACCCGAAATGCTGCTGATCGCCGCCTTTCACTTGTTGCACGGGCGGAAAGGAGCAAATCTTGGGGCAAATAGTCAACTATCGCAGGGCGACACCTATCCGCCCGCTCTAATGAAAGAGGCTACTTCCGGTCCTTCAGGTCACCGGAAAGTCGGAAGAGTTCTTTAGCACCTTCAATAGTAAAGCCGGGTGGGAACCAATGAAAACGGCCTTCCCGGGATATTTCCCAGCGCATTTGAGCATAAAATTGCGCTAATCTCCGTGCCCGAGCTTTCTCGGTCAGGGTTTTATCCGAGAGGATTTTTTGTTCGGACTCAAACCGCTTGAGAGATCGATCCAGCATAGCAGCGAATTTCTCGGCATCATAGGCAATAGAGTCGAACATCTCCCAGACAAATGCCGAGCCGGTATTTCCATACTCGACTTTCAGGTCGGGGCTAATTGCGGTACAGCCCGTAAGGCCTTCACATTTGTCCCCGCCCATTCTCTTGTGAACGTCTCGCCACATTTTCATGGCGGGCCAATCCAGAGGAAACTCTTTGGTACGATAGGGAATAACGACTTTTAGTGGAATGAACGATTTGGCAATTTTGGCTTGGACGATTTTGTCGGAAAGGCTGACCGCCCTCATTAAACGGCCGCCTGGTCAACAAGGAGCGGCGGCGGGGCCGACATTTTTCTTAAGAAAGAAGTAAACGAATATCGGTTTCCGTTGGTTTTGGGCGAGAGCGGCTACTTTTGCGGGGTCCGTTTGCCAGGAGATGTTGTTCCAAGGAAATTCGCCCCGTTGTTCCTGGATGAGAATATTTCGGACTATGGATTCCGCTTTCTTTTGATCCCATTTTCGGCGTTTACCGGATTCCCCCGCATTAACATGGGGAAGCATTAAGGCAATCACCAATAAAGCAAGAAAAGCTCTTAAATTCATTGACTTTCCTTTCCTGGCATAAGGATCTTAGATTTTTTAGTGATGAGCTTCTTTTATTACTCGAATCAGCAGCAGTGGGTTTCGAAAATATCAGCAGGCTATGCCCTTTTTATAACCAAGTGACCGGAGACAGTCTAAGGCGAAAAAACCAAGCAAGCTGCTGAGGAGATAATGTCCGGCAAGGGAAATCCAGACAGCCGCTACAACTATGAATGCTATTTGAAGATTTGCGTAATAATCCTTTACAATGAATGTGTACATCAAATTACCAAATCTCAATTTTTCACCAATGTCTAAGGACAGTCATGAACAAGAAAAAATACTTCCCCCGCTTTATGATGATCAGTGCGATACCTGTGCTATGCATCGCCGCACTTGTATTTGCTCGGAATCTTCCAACTCAGACTAATGAGGACAGCCAAGCTGCTGACGACGGCCGGAAGGCACAATCCGCAACATCGAGCGGCGGCAAGTGCCCGATTAACCATGGGAATGGCTCGACAAGGACTGAAAACGGTAAATCACCTGATGGCAAGAACCAGAATGGACAAACCGAAAAAACCAACGGCAAATGCCCCGTGATGCATGAACCTTACGCAAACACAACGGCTGGGGCATGGTCGAATCGGGACTGGTGGCCGAATCGGCTAAACCTACGGATTCTTCACCAGAATCCACCCATGATAAATCCTTATGGTGCGGATTATGATTATGCCGAGGAAGTGAAGAAACTAGACT
>CAZPPD010000751.1:0-3434 GCA_964588185.1 uncultured Alcaligenaceae bacterium
TGTTGGTCGTTATCGCGATCATCGCGATTCTGATCGCACTGTTGCTTCCCGCGGTGCAGCAGGCTCGTGAGGCGGCGCGGCGGAGCCAGTGCAAGAACAATCTGAAGCAAATCGGATTGGCACTGCACAACTACCACGACACGTTCAATCGACTTCCGGCGGGCTTATATCGTGGCGACTACTCAATCTCGACTTTCAACGGTCCCGGCTGGGGATGGGGAGCACGAATCTTGCCCTATATTGACCAGGCAAGCGTGTCGTTCCACTTGGATTACGACAAACCCATTTGGGACCCGGCGTTTACCAGCCACATTGCCTCGAAAATCGGCGTTTTCTTATGCCCGGCGGCCACCGGAGGGGATGAGCCCTTCGTGGTGAAGGATGAGAGCGGATCTCCTCTAACCATCAATGGACAGCAGATTATACTTGGCCGTTCTCACTATGTTGCCAGTCACGGGCAGGAATCTTGTTGGGGTGAATGTGGGGCATCGTTAACCGGCGAGATTTTTACCAACATTTACACCAGTGAAACCAAGGTCATCACCATCGATGGCGATGTATCGCGGGTTGCGGACGGGCCTTTCTACCGGAACTCCCACACCAAGATCAATCATGTAAAAGACGGAACTTCCAGTACCATTTTCCTTGGCGAGCATTCTTCCAAGTTGAGCGTGAAAACCTGGGTAGGAGTTATACCCGGGGCTTTTACGCACCCTAAATTCGCCTCGCCGGAAAACGGTCCCGATGCTGCGGCCACGTTGGTCCTGGTCCACGCGGGACCCTCCGGCGGAGAGCTGGATATCACTGGGCTGCCAATCATCCATCCGATCAATTTTCCCACTTTTCATGTGGGGCAGATGTATTCGGAGCATCCCGGCGGCGGGAATGTTTGCATGGGGGATGGATCGGTCCGGTTTATCTCCGAATCCATTGACCTGATCACCTTTGCCGAACTTTCCAGCATGGCGGAAAAAGAAATAATCAAGGGGGATTATTAAGCCATGCGATCTTTTCCCCTGTTGAGCTTGTTGCTGGTTTTCATTCTCCCGATTTGCGTCGGCGGCTGTGGCTATGGAAAGGTCAGCCCGAAGGCTTACGAATATGCAAAAGGGCTTTATGGAGTATGCAGCCGCCGGGACGAGAATCGCCTGAAAAAGATATCGTCCATGATCGACCAAGCGCAAAAAAGGGGCGAGATAACGGAAGAAGAAGAGGGCTGGCTCAATGAAATCGTGAAGCAGGGCAAAGCCGGAAATTGGGATTCTGCTATTCACATGGCCCGCCGAATGATGGAGGACCAAGCGGAGGGCAGGTGAGAACTACGCAGAGACATTGTTCGCAATCTCAAACAGCTTTGTTCTCTCACTGACGCGAATTGACATTAATCCTACCGTTAGTTTCAACAGCCGTCATGAATTGGCAATGATCGTCTTTGAACTGTCCCTATTGGTTCCAATTCAACCGTTAGTTGCAACGGAAGACATGAATCGGCCGAGATCGTCTGCAATAAACATTCAATTTTTTGCAAATGGGCCGTCACTGTCGGGGGTTGGGGTGGCAGCCGGGATCCGGTCCGAGATTTTCATTTGACCGATGGGTATGGCCGAGGTGTCCGACGATTGCGATCAACTTGAACAACGCCCTGATCAAGGTTCTAAGGCTTGGAGAGGATCTGTCTTGAAGCCCAAGTCCTGAAAGCGTTTTATGTTTTCCGGTTCAAGTACCTTTTGGAAGAGTCGGCGGATGATTTGCGGATGCCGATCAAATCCTTTTTTAGATATGGAGAAGGTTTGCGTGAGAATCGGACCGGCGAAAGGAATCGTATCCAGCTTTTCCCGGTGCGATTCCGAACTGCGAGCATTGGTAATCCCGGCAACACCCACATCAATGGTTCCGGTGCGGACGTGATTGATGAGCATGTGGCCGGAGGGAAAATAAGTTACATCTTTGGGTTGAATATTTTGACTGATAAGCACATCGTTGAAGATCTTGCCCATCGCGGATTTTTCTTTATCGCAAAGCCCGATTCTCAGGTCCGCGCGTTCCAATTCATTTAGGTTGCCTTTGACATTTTTGGGATTACCTTTGGGAACCGTAAAGACCAACTCGTTTTGCAGGATCTTTTGGGTGTCCTTGAGGGCTTTGCTGATTTTGGTTGCGAATTTCTCGTCGCAAGAAACATAAGCATCGGGAAACTTGGGGGAGTCAAACCCCATGGCATTCATGGTTGCCACCAACGCCCCACAGCCGTTGTAGGTGACGGTAATCTTGACTCCCTCTTCCTCCTCGAATTGTCGAATAATCGGGTCCAAGCCATCCTTGAGCATCGTCCCGGCAAAAATGGTTAGCCGCGGGACCTGTTTCCACTTTCCCGCTTGAATGGGAGAGGGATCTTTACTCTTGGTAAGTATTTTTCCATCACTTTTGGATTCGGGGAGTTTGAAATGATGCTTGGCAAAAATCTTTTGACCTTGGTCGGGAGCCGTCAAGAAGCGAGCAAAGCGCATCGCCACCGCGGGCTGATCGCTGGATTTGAGTAAGCCAATTTGAATGGTCTCCCGATGGGATTCCGCTCCTTCAATGGGAACTACAGCCAGTTTTTCTTTTTCCCGGTTAAACTGAACCGCATTGGCATCCCAAACAATACCCATGACATTCTTGCGAACGGCCACATTGGAACAAATGTGATTGACCGTGGGAAAGTAGCGGGGTTGCCTTTTTTCGACTTCTTCCCACAGACCGGCTTCTTGCAATAATTTTCGACTGGTCTGGCCGACCGCTGTTTTCTTGGCTCCCAGGACAATCTTGAACTCATCGCGAAGAATGTCGGAAATGGACTTTACTGGTTGATGTTCTTGGGTGAGTTCTTTCTGATGCTCCGGATTAAGAATCAGAACCGGCTGGATTTGAGCGACTGGGATTCTTTGGCCCACCAAGTCTTCTTGGACGGCGATTTTCATGTGATGAATGTCGGCGGAGAGGTAGAGGTCACCCCCGCTAAGTTTTACCTGGGACAGCATAGTTCCGGAACCGCCATATTCGACCCGAATCTCGACGCCGTATTTTTCCTTGTAAATCTGGATGATTTCGTCGACAGGTCTTTTCATCCCCGCGGCACACTTGAAGCGAATGACTTTTCCGGAATCGGAAACGCGATTCCAAGGCTGCCACAACAGCAATACCAATCCGGCTACCAGGACCAGGGAAACGATGCTGATGGTGAAGCCATTGTTGAGTAGATTGCCGGGGCGTCCGGGGCGTTTTTGGTAGGAAATCATTAGTATTTCTCGAAGCATTGTCTATTCAAAGGTTTCAATCTGCTAGTCTAATCTCCGCAAAACTGGACAAAACAGGGTGACCATGGTTCTCCGTCACCGGGGCATTTCCCGGCCGAATCATTAATGCCGTTTGAAAGCCTGCAGATTTTGCCGCAT
>CAZPPD010000752.1:0-3428 GCA_964588185.1 uncultured Alcaligenaceae bacterium
CATAACATCGGCATATCCCCATTGGATGGCCCGCAGGGCATCGCCGACGGCATTGGCAGCAGAAGCACAAGCCGTGGCTACTGCGGAGTTCAACCCACGCAGGCCAAAGTGGATGGATACATTTCCCGATGCACCATTGGCGATCATCTTGGGGATTACGAACGGGCTGATCTTATTCGGTCCCCCGGAGACATAGCGGCTATGTTGCTCCTCAAATTCATTGAGGCCGCCGATTCCGCTTCCGATGATAACGCCACAACGGAAGGGGTCTTCCTTGGCGAAATCAATTCCGCTATCCTCAACCGCATCCATAGCCGCAATCATGGCAAATTGCGTAAAGCGGTCGAGCCGCTTGGCCGCTTTGGCTTCCAGCTTGTCTTCGGGCCGAAAGTTTTTGACTTCGCCGCCAAAGCGAACTTTAAAGGCCGAGGCATCGAATTGCTCGATCAGACCAATTCCACTGCGGCCATTGCAGAGTCCTTTCCAGAAGGGAACCAATTCCGATTCCAAGGAATTGACGGTTCCCATCCCGGTGATTACCACACGCCGGGTCATCGTTTCTCCTGCTCCCTCTGAATGTAATCGATGGCTTCACCCACCGTTCGGATTTTTTCCGCTTGTTCATCAGGAATGGTAATTTCAAACGCTTCTTCCAAGGCCATTACCAGTTCCACAATGTCCAGGGAATCCGCTCCCAAGTCTTCAATAAAAGACGGCGACCGGGTGATGGACTCTTTGTTCACACCCAGATTGTCACTGACAATTTCCATTACGCGTTCTTCGATCGACACTATTCAGTCCTCCCTTAGCAGCTCGGTTAGGAGTTATTTTCATTCCCGGACAAAGGATTCAGATTTGATTCAATCCAGCCCCGGAAACGGAAATTGCTCCTCCGGCTTTCCTGGTAGCAGTTGGGTACCCTAATACTGCCAGATTGCTGCTACCATTGGCTTATGTACCAAAGTTTCGCTATTTCCGGCAAGGTATCTTGGCGCTCACGCAATTCATCTAATCTATTTAAACTTTTCGCAAAAGGCAAAAAAGTGAATCTATGATAAGTAGGAAAACTTTTTAGCGAATTGCGAATTGGTTTTCATGCCCTTCTCCGGGTGTCGCACACTGTATTTCGGATTTCCTCAGAAATTTAAAGTCCAATGCTCGCCCCCAGGCATTTGGAATCTTCTGCATTTCCCTGAAACAGAATTCGTATAATCTAGACGAGTATGCTTCAGGCCAACATGTGAATTACCAGGGAATCAGGCAGCTATATTCGTACATTTTACTTTTCGCTGCACCCGTTTAAGCAACCCGGCTAGTACTCGCCCCGGTCCAATCTCATAAAACTCTTCTATTCCGTCGGCCAACAGGTTCCGCATGGTTTTTTCCCACAGAACCGGACTTAGGACCTGCTTTACCAAGAGATCCCTAATCTCATCCGGATCGGTATGCGGCAGGGCATCGACATTGGACCAAACGGGAATTTTGGGAGCTTGCATTTGAACCGAAGATAATGCTTTTGCTAATTTCTCATCCGCAGGTTTCATCAGTTCCGTATGAAATGCCCCGGCGACGGCCAAGCGAATAGTTTTCATGGCACCCATTTCCGGAGCAAGGCGTTCCACTTCATCGCAAGCACTCAAGTCACCGGACAAGACAATATTCGATGGGCACAAGAGATTGGCGATTTTTATTAACCCTTTACCTGATGCCGCCGAGCACAATTCTTCGACCTTTTCCGTTTCCAACCCCAAAACACTAACCATGCCGCTCGGATTGGCATCGGCTGCCTCCTGCATGGCTTCACCCCGCCGTTGGACGAGTTGCAAGCCCTCTTCGAAAGACATGGCCCCGGCAAAAACCAGCGCCGTATATTCACCCAAACTTAACCCGGCCGCAGCAACACAATCCGCTTCCGGATTGCCGTTTTTAGCCCGCAGGTTTTCCAATGCAGCCAGGCTCGCCACAAAAATAGCGGGCTGGCTGACTACAGTAGAATTTAGACGCTCAGCCGGGCCATTCTCGCAAACAGAACGGAGATCATATCCAAGAATTTCAGCCGCTTGATCGAATAGCCGGCGGGCGGCAGGAATATCATTGTAGAGTTGTTGCCCCATCCCCACGGCCTGGGCTCCTTGGCCGGGGAACAGAAATGCAATCCGAGCCATTATCCCTCCGGGGAATCTCCTGTGGCGTTCAGGGCAGGTAACGCCTCTAGTTCCTGAACAATATGAGCATTCAAGCCGGCGCGGGCATACCGAGCAGCCATTCCTAGGGCATTCTTGATTGCCCGATCACCGGAACTTCCATGACAGATGATGCAAATGCCGTCAATGCCCAACAACGGGGCACCGCCGGCTTCATGATAGTCGTATTTCTGAACCAGATCGTGTAAAGCTTGCATGGCAAGCTGTTTCTCATCCTTGAGGTTTTCTTGCAACGTCTTGCCGACAATTTTCATGGCGAACTCAAATACGCCCTCGCAAACCTTCAGCACCACATTGCCGACAAAACCATCCGCCACCACCACATCACAATTCCCTTTCATGATGTCGCGGCCTTCCACATTGCCGATGAAATTGGACTTGAGGTGGCTATTGTTAAACAAGCCATGAGTTTCCTTGGCCAATTCATGGCCTTTGGCTTCTTCCGAGCCCACATTCATCAAACCGATGCGGATATTATCTTCTTTAAGGACATATTTGGCGAAGATAAATCCCATCACCCCATATTGATACAGATGTTCGGGCTTGGGATAAACATTCGCACCCACATCCAATAAAACACAAGGGCGTCCCATAGTCGGCATCATCGCCGCAATTCCCGGGCGTTTCACGTTCTTCAAGAACTTCCGCAGTCGAAACCCACCGGCCACCATGGCCCCGGTATTACCGGCACCAACAATACCGTCCACTTTGTTTTGGGCCAACAATTCCCAACATCGGCTAATGGAATTATCCGGTTTTTTGCGAATTGCCGTTAGCGGGGATTCATCCATGCCAATCGTTTGGCTGGAATGAAAAATATCAATACGCTCCAGAAACAAACCTTCACGCGGCAAAAAAGCCTCAATTTGCCCCTGATCGCCAACCAAAGTAACCCGCAATTCCGGATCACTCTGGACGGCTTGCAAGGCGCCGGCAACAATTGGTTCGGGTGCGAGATCGCCGCCCATCGCGTCCAGCGCGATTTGCATGGATTATTTCTCCTCTTCAACTTCCACAACTGTCCGCCCCTGGAAGAATCCACAGCTGGGACAAACGCGATGAGGAAGAACAGGCTCGCCGCACTGGTTACAATATTGGATTTGGACAGGCTTTGCGTGTTGGTGACTGCGCCGTTTGCCTTTGCGGGATTTGGAAATACGTCGCTTGGGGACTGCCATTATTCTACGCCTTTACAGAACTTCCGCCTCTAAAAGGAGTTATCGT